>NZ_JBALOW010000033.1:68282-113389 GCF_036965085.1 Bacillus sp. JJ1532 | reverse complement strand
TGTATAGAAAATGCGTAAAACATTGAAAGAGCTTATTGAAGAAAATAAACAAGAACTATTAAAGGACAAAAAGGCTATAGAGAAGATTGAAAAACGGATAGAAGCACGGCATGAATTAAAGAGGCTTGCATAGATCTTTGCAGGTAAAATATAAAAGGGCTGCTGGTCATTGAACTGTATCCTCACAGCCCTTTGATCCCCACTAAACAACCCTTCCAAAGAAATCACTATTTACAGAAAAAAACACGCTATTTTCAGCGTGTTCAAGAATTTTTATCCTTATCATTAAATTTCAAAACGGCGATCACCAACATCCCAAAGCTAATCATCAACGACAAAGCTTCAAAAGTCTCCATCCAATCATCGCCTCCTTACCCCTCAGCTTTCCCAATTCCAAACTTGTCCTATACAAAGGAAAAAAACTTGGTTGTTTAGTCCTATGGGCAAAAAAAATAAATAAAGAAGAAAGGAAAGAACCATTAACATCACTAATAGGAAAAATATGAACATCTGCTTGATCGTCTTCTTCTAGCTGAAGGATACCAGTAAACGCTGACGAAGTTAATCATTCCCTTAAGCAAACAGATTGCTTATAATTTAGGAATACACTAATCAGCTTAGGAGTTGGACTTTTTAAAATGAATAAGAAGGATATAGCAAACATACGTAAACAATTTAAGCTTAATAATGATTTATTGAAAATCGCAAATATCTTTAATGTTTATATAAGAAAGGAAAGCAGTGAGATTTATCATGAAGAAAGTCATCCTTTTCCGATGTTAGACCAGGAACAGCAAGAGTTATTCATGACTAACTTTAAGAAAGTACTTACGGGTCAAGTGGATGTGAAATTATTTGAAGTAAAATTCAAACGAGAAGCTGAAAATCATAGTCAGTTCATTCTCCACGATGGGCTACAGTCCGATGATGTAGAAGATTGGAAGGAACAAATGCTGCTTATGGTTGAAAAAATGTTTAAAGATGTTCAATATGAACAGGACATGGTCGTGACTTTTATTCGGGGGGAATATTTTAAGCCAACGAAAAGGAGTAATGAAGAAGCCGAAATTAGTGCCCGGGATGAGGTGTATAAACATCCTTTTATCCTATGCAGCATTAATCAAACGATACAGCCAAAAAGATCTTTGTTGTTTGATTATATTGAAAAGGAATTTAAGTCTAGTGTTGTCGTTGATTCCATTATCAATCTTACATCTCCTGTGGCAGGTTTTTTATATCCTAGCTTTACTGAGAATTCAGCAGATGTAAACCGCGTTCTTTACTCGTCCGGGAAACCAAATCAGCCCGATTATCATTTTATCGAAGAAGTATTGAATGGCGAAGAGATTATGACCGCTCAAGATGATAAAGCTGTATTCGAGGAAATCGTCAAAGAAGTCGTTGGAGACCAGGTTGATGCAACAACCCTTTCCAATGTATATGAAGAAATCAATCGAATCATGGATGAAGAAGAAGAGGAAGATACTCCTAAATTGGATTACAAGGATGTAGAACGTGTATTAAAGGTAAGTGGTGTAGAGGACGTTAATACTGAAAAGGTTGAAATGGCGTTCCAGAAAATCATTGATGATGAAAAATATGAACTGAAAGCAAGCAGTATTGTACCGAATTATAATACGAAATCAATTAAAATTAACACGAAAGTAGCAAATATCTCTATTAGTCCACAGGATTTAAAATATGTTAGACAGGTTAATTTTAACGGCAAGCGCTGTTTACTGATTGAAGTGGACGAAGATACGATGGTTGAAGGATTTACACTAATTCCCGAAACTTTTCTAGGCTAGAGGAAGATTCGTGTACATTACGGTCGGTTTCGCAAATAAACTGGCTAGTTTCGCAAATAAACTGGCTAGTTTCGCAAATAAATTAGTCAGTTCCGCAAATAAGTTAGTTGGTTTCGCAAATAAATTGGACAGTTCCGCAAATATACTGTTCCAATGACCGCATAAAATAAATGGGTTGACCCCAACAAGGTCAACCCAAAATATTCACTTATTCATACCGTACATTTGACAATCCAACGGTAAAAAACACCATCGCAAATCCAAGCAATATGAATACAGGTGTAAGAATATCCCCAAGAGTACCGCCACTCCCGTTTAATGCTGTAAACCCTTCGATAGCCCATGACTGAGGAACGAAATTTGCAATGGATTGCATGAATTCAGGCATAATGCTTGTAGGCCAATAAACACCGCCAAGCATACAGGTAGAAACAATGATGAGCGTTCCAATTGCGTTTTGCTGCTCGGCTGTTTTGGCAAAGGCAGCAATTGCGAGACCTAATCCGATTACAGATAAAAGCAATGAGGAGATAAGAACAAGCAACCCAACAGGATCTCCCCACTTCACATCAAAAATGACCGAGGACATGACGATCAATAAGAAGAATTGAATCCAGCCAATGGTAAAAAATGATAGGAAGTATCCAAACATAACATGAAATTTGGAAGTTGGAGTTGTAAACAATCTTGACCAAATGCCCATATTTCTTGCTTCAATTAGAGCTCCAGTGACAGACAGCATCACCATCATAACAAACATGATAGAAAATCCTGCCGAGCTGTATGACATTCTGTTCAGATTATTTTCCTTTGAGCCATCACCTGCGATAATTTTTGTTAAGGCTGGCCGGTTTTCTAGGCCGCTCGCAAGCTTATTGTATATGTCATCCCATTCCCCTCCGTTATATTGGCTTCCCGTTTTTGCTGCTGAGACTTGCATACCCATTGTTCGTACAGCCCCATTCATCATTTGCTTCACAATGGGTGCAGTTGTGCTGCTAGGCAAATGTTGAAAGGTAATCTCAGGATTTTCCTGTTTAATAAGCTGGGCTGCTAATCCCTTTTTTATTGTAAAAACACCTTGGACCTCCTGCTGCTCTAGCAGATCCTTTGCCTCTGCAGCTGCAACATCATGGTACGTAACAAGCTCCCTCAATTTCAGCTGTGTTATGAGCCCAGTCGATAATTCTGTTTGATCTTCATCAACAATGCCTATATGGATAGTGGGATCCGAGCTTCCGCCGAAAAGGCTCCCGAATAGGAAGGTAAACAGAAGCGGCATTGCGAACATCAATAGATAAACAGACGGCTTTTTAAATGTACGCTTTAGTTCAAACTGGCAAATTGCCCATATTTTCATCATTATTCCCAATCCTCCTTAGAGAGCCTTATGGCGTAAGCGCATAGTTCCGATTAAGATCGATACAATACCAATCAAAGATAAAGTGATAGTTGGCGCCATTAATGAGACCCATGTAGTTCCAGACATAATATTTGTAAAGCTTGTTAAAGCCCATGAATTTGGTGTTATCATAGAAATTTTTCGCATAAGGCTTGGAAATACAGAAATGGGAAGCATTGAACCCCCTAATAAAGCCAGGAGCTGTACACCAATTCCACCTAGTGTGTCTGCCATTTTTTCACTCGAAGTAAAGGCAGCCACAACCATCGACAGCCCTGATACCGCAAAGCTGTATATGAAAGCAATGAAGATTGTTTGGAGAACATTGATTCCCCAGCCTACGTTTAAAACAAAATGAGTCGCAGCCATAAAGATCAGAAATTGGATGAAGGCAAAGAATAGCGTCCCTAGAAATTTTCCTAATAAAATGGAGCTATTACTCGCTTGTGTCGTCATTAATCTGGCTAAAGTCTCCGTACTGCGCTCCTGATGAAAAGCTTTCCCGCCATGCATAGCATTAAATAATAAGAACATAGCCGCCATCGCGGCAGCGTAGTATTGCATGGACGACACATTCTGTTCGCTAACAGGCTGTTCTATAATGACATCCAGCTGAAGCTTCATCACCTTTTCCATGTTTTGTAAAAGTTCCATTTGGACTGCTTCCGGATGAAAGGTGCTTCCATTGGCTGCTGCTGTCACTGCGATATTTGACATCACTTCCTTTGTCGAAACAGCCATTGTTTCAGCAGTCAGTGTAAATGAATCAGTGATTTGCTGGATAAAAGCTGCTTCAAAATCCTTCCCAGCAGCTGGATAAATGTAAACAGGATTTTCCTGATGATTACCGAGGCTTTCTTCCCACAGTTTAGGGATGACTAGACCAACATCCACCTGAGAGTCATTTACCCAGTTTTGCAGTTCTTCACTAGAATTGGTTTGTTTCACAGATACTGAATCATTAAATTCATCAATTAAAACATCATTTATAAATGTTTCTGCAAGAGCATCAGCATCTTCAATGTAAATACCTACAGTTGTTTTTGGCAACTGACTATTACCCATAACCCCTTTCAGAGCAGATCCTAAAATCGCGGTCAAAAGGATGGGCATGAAAACCATCAAAATGATGGCTTTTCTATCTTTCAATCGAAGCTTTAGATCCTTCGCAGCTATAATAAACATTTTCAATATACTCACCTCTAATCACGCAATGAACGTCCGGTTAATTGTAAAAACAATGTCTCTAAATTAGGTTCCTGAAGCTGAATTTGCTGCAGTTTGACACCTGATTGATTAGACAATAAAACGATATCAGCTAAGAGCTCTTTATGATTTTGCAAGAAAATATCAATTTCGGTTTCTTGTTGAACCGTTACATTTTCAACACCATCCATTGAATTCAATTGCATCAGAAAAGCAGGCTTCGCTTGATCAACAACAAGATGAAGCACTTTGCCGCCGGAAAGCCTATTGGTGAGCTCTTTTTTTGACCCGCTTGCAATTAATTGGCCATGATCGATGATCGCAATACGTTTGCAAAGGAATTCAACCTCTTCCATGTAATGGCTTGTGTAAATGATGGTCATTCCTTGCTCATTTAACGATTTGACCGTTTCTAAAATATGATTTCGCGATTGCGGGTCAATGCCAACAGTCGGTTCATCCATGATCAGCAATTCGGGCTTATGCATTAAGGCGGCTCCAATATTAATCCGCCGCTTCATCCCGCCTGAAAAGGTTTCAATTTTATCCTTTCCCCGATCGGAAAGACCAACAATTTCGAGCACTTCCTTTGCCCGGTTTTTAGCCTCTTTCCTTTTTAAGTCGTACATTTGACCCCAAAAAATTAAATTATCGATGGCAGACATTGTCGGATAAAGAGCAATATCCTGTGGCACAACGCCAATTTTGTTTTTAATAAATTGTGGGTCCTTTTTTACTGAAACTCCATCCACGAGAATATCTCCATCCTGATACGGAACTAACCCGCAAATCATGGAGATGGTCGTTGATTTTCCCGCTCCATTTGGTCCAAGTAAACCGAACGCTTCCCCTTTTTCAATACTTAACGTAATTCCTTTAACTACTTCATGTTGGCCAAAGCTTTTTTTAATATTAGTTAGTGCAAGCACCTTAAACCGCCTCCTTATTCACTACATTCAGTTTAATCCGAAGGGGGAATCTCTCCATCTAGCTGGCGATAGATTTTCAAGCATAAAAAAAACGACACCCATGTGTCGTTTTTCATCCTGCCGTATGCCAAAAGTCATGTTTAAAAGGTAGTGATGCCGTATCGTACCGCAAAAATGGCTGCCTGTGTGCGATCCCTAAGCTCAAGCTTTTGAATAATATTCGAAACATGATTTTTGACCGTTCCTTCTGTAATAAATAAGGCATCTGCAATCTCTTTATTATTGAATCCTTGGCCAAGATGACTCAATACTTCAAGCTCACGGCTTGTTAATTCATTTAAGGAAAAGGGGATAGGGGCTTCTGAGTTGATTTCTTCCTTACTTTTTTTCAATCGGATCTCTGTGAGCACATTAGAAGTGAAGTCCTTAGGGAGGACTACGCCTCCATGGAAAACGGTTAAAATCGCCTGAACGATTGTGTCAGTGGACATATCCTTTAATAAATAACCGCTTGCCCCTTCCTCTAACGCATCAAAAATGTATTCACTGTCACTAAAGGTCGTCAGCATTAACACTTTAACTTGGGGGATATTTTCCCTTAAAAGCCTTGTTCCTTCAACCCCATTGACATTTGGCATCCGGATATCCATTAAAACGATATCAGGGGTAAGACTTAAAGCCTTTTCCAATGCCTCAGCTCCATCGCCGGCTGTCCCGATTACTTCAATTTCATTGCGCAAATTCAATAGGGAGCCTAGTCCTTCCCTTATTAATGGCTGATCATCTACAATTAAGACCTTAATCAATTCATCACCCCCGCTGAGCTCCATTGTACAAGTTTATTTGGAAGTTTAACGGAAATCGAAAATCCTTGTCCTTCCGCACTTTTAAATTGTATCGTTCCACCGTGCTCTAAAATGCGTTCCTTCATATTGATAAGCCCAAAGCTTGGGACTACATTTTCAGTTCCCTTTCCGTTATCCTTCAATTCAATATAGACAGCTTCATTTGTAATCTGAATCGATACGTGACATACATTAGCGGAACCGTGCCTTTGTGCATTAGTTAAAGCTTCCTGAACGATTCTTTTTATGGTTGGTTGAATGGAGAGAGAGATAGACGTTGGATCACCATCTAATTCCAGTCGTGTTTCCATTCCAGTCAGATTAGCAAATTCATCCATCATCTCACGCAAAACATGCAGAAATGAGACTTTCAGGTGATCCTCTTCCTTCAATGTTCGAACAGATAAGCGAATTTCATGGAGAGAGTCACGAGTCAATTGCTCGCATGTATTTAATATGGCTTTGCTTTTATCTGGATCCATCGATATCATTTCATTTGCTAATTGCAGCTGTACGAGTAAGGCTGTAATTTTATGGCCGACCGTATCATGGATTTCACGTGCAATTTCATTTCGTTCCCGTATTACGGTTAATTGTTCCACTTGATTGGAATACTCACTTAATTGCTCGTGTGCATTCTGCAAGGCACCATGTGAGTCATTTAGCTGCTGGAACTGACTGCTGATCGTTTCTCTTGCTGTCTGTAAATTTTGGATTAAGCTCCCGACAATCGCTCCAAATAGGATGAACATCAAATTTAATATATTATCGGAAAATGCAGATGCCCCGAATAAATAATATTTTTCAACGGTAATCAACATCCACATGATGAAAAAGGCGATCGAAAACCATTTTAAAATGCTTCGATTTGAGAAAAATAAAAAGACGGTTGTTGATATCACACCAAAGAATATTAAGTATAAATTGCCACTAGACGGAAATATAGCCCCAAACCCAAAGCTCAGAAGCATATCAACTGCTGTACAGAATACTCTTACTCTTATACTTTCCGTGAAAATTTGCAGAATATGATTTCCAACAAAAAGAATCATCGCCCCAATAATAAAGCTGAGCTTCCACCCTTCAGTAGGTTCTGTAAATTGAAAATAGTAGCTGCTCAATAATAAAAACATGAGAACTCTTGTTGAGGTAAGTAAGAGAAAAGATAAATTTTTCAAAGTTCATCCATCCTTAAGAGATATCTTCTTTGCGATTCCTTACTAAAGGAATCATCATGTTTACCTGAGTTCCCACATTTACTGTGCTTTCAATCGAAATGCTTCCATTATAGGAATCAATAATTCGTTTGCAGACGGTTAATCCGATACCAGAGCCATCTTTTTTCTTTGTAAAAAATGGATGGAATATTTTCTCGAGTTCTTCATTAGGAATCCCTATTCCGGTATCTTTTACATTAATCATGCAGCTTGCTGAATCGCTTTCTATAGAAATGGTAAGCTGCCCACCGTTAGGCATTGCATGTAAGGAATTCTTGCTAAGATTTAGAATGACTTGTTTTAAATGATCTTTAACACAGGAAATATGTGGATCTTTAGTAGAGTAGAAGATTGATAGCTGTACGTTCATATAATTCGCTTCAGATTGTAAAATGGGTTCGATCTCTTTCAATATTTCGTTTATATTGTATGTTTTATATGTATAGGCTGTAGGCCGTCCTAGAAATAAAAGCTCACTGACGATTGAATTGATTCGATCAATTTCAATTTGTATTACCTCGAAATAATTCTGGGCTTTTTTATCATGATATTCTTCGCTTAATAATTTTATCAAACCGCTAATTCCAGTAAGAGGGTTTCTAATTTCATGGGCTGTGCTGGCTGCCAGATTACCAATCAGCTCCATCTTCTGAAACTCATACTGTTCTTTCTCTAATTTTGCTCTCCATTTTAAGCGGAAATTGTAGATTAAGAGCAATAGGATATTTGTAAAAATAAATGCTATAAAAAAGTAAGTTATAAAGGCTTCGAGGCGTAAATGTTTATCATCATAGCTAATTCTTGCTGTTAACGTCCATGGTAAACGGTCTAAGCTTAATTCTTTCAGGACATATTTTTCATTTGTATGTAACGCCCCTGCTTGCATGATGGTTATTCCCTTATCATCAGATATGAAAATTTCTTCATCATTCAAAAGGGAAGATAAATTAGCCTCTAATGTATTTATATTTAAACTAGCAAGCAATACACCTATGACCCTATGATTCTCGATAACAGGAGTAGCTAATGTGATAATATAATTTCCTGTAACCCGACCAAAATGTGCTTCAGATATACTCGTTTTTCCGATTTCAACCGCTTTCTGGAAATATTCGCGATCACTTATATTTACAGGGGTAAAAGGAGAGTTTGAACTTATTAGAATATCTCCCTTTGGATTGGCCCAATAAAAGCCGGAAAACCGATTATCCTGTTTATGGGTTTCCTTCAATACTTCATCTATATGGTTAAAGCTAAATTGCTGTACCTTGATTAACGTAGCAAGCATTTCAAGCCGGCCAGACGTTTCACCAATAAAGTTGTCGATGCTTTTTGAATGAAGGTCTGCATTTCTGTACGCCTCCTCTTTATACTCATTTTCATAAAACTCCATTTTTTGTACCGTCAGTAAAAAGCTGATTAAAAGTGAGGGTACGATCGTGAAGATAAAATAAATGAGGAATGTTGTTAACTTTAGTTTCGTGTTTCGAGTAGGCATGAACAGTTCTTCCCCTTTATCGCAGATTAACGGGCTGTAAGACCCTCACTTCAAGAAGTTGAGTAAAACAAAAATTTCTAAGTAGGGGATCAACAGCCCGTAAAGGCCCGATTAGTTCAACTAACAATCAGTGGGCGATGAGGCCTACTAAGATCGCCACTATCTAATGTCTTTGTCGGCACTAGCACGTCCTGTGCATTGGCCCCCCACTGATTGAAGTTTCACTTTATCAATCGCAACCTATTTTTGCGAAGTTTAGATCCTCAAAATATCTTTTCTATGGAGAATGAGCAGGTTTAGTGGACATGTCGAATATTAATGAATATGCTCAGAGGATTAACGAAAACTTTTTATAATTATTATAATAATAAATTATTTATTAAGAAGGTTCAATAGTTGGCAACGGGGACACACTTCTATGGCTGTTTGAATTTAAGCAGGAGGTAAAGGTTTTTTTGTCGAAATATAATGAAGCGTTTACAAAAAAATGAAGGTTAATAGGAAAGGCGAGTAAAGATAATGTTCATACAAACAGAAAGATTAATCATCCGGAAATTTATTTTTGATGATTGGCAAGCAGTCTACAAGTATACCTCTGACCCTATTGTTATGAAATATATTCCAGAAGGGGTTTTTTCGGAAGAGGATGCAAAGGAGTTTGTCATCAAAAATTCAGTTGATCAAGCGGTAAAATTTCCTGTACTATTAAAGAATGAAAATATTCTAATTGGTCACATCGCTTTTGAAAAATTTTTTGGTGAGCATACTTATGAGATTGGCTGGGTGTTTAAACAGGAGTTTCAGAATAGGGGATATGCCTCAGAGGCAGCAGAAGCTTTATTGAAATTTGGTTTTGAAGACATGAAGTTACATAGAATTATAGCTACATGCCAGCCTGAGAATACTCCATCATACCGTGTTATGGAGAAAATCGGCATGAGAAGAGAAGGGTTTTTTAAGAAATGCATTCCACAGGGGAATGACTGGTGGGATGAATTTTATTATGCCATATTAAAGGAAGAATGGAGTCGTAAGGCAAGATGAGTGAAGTAAACGCTATTTATCAAATGAAAACACCTAACACAAGATCAAGTTTGCATAAGGATTTTCAAAATCTTGGCTTAGAAAAGGGAATGGTTGTCATTGTCCATTCGTCCTTAAGTGCACTTGGGTGGGTTTGCGGAGGGCCAGTAGCTGTTGTCCAAGCCCTGATGGAAACTGTTGGGGAAGAGGGGACTATTATTATGCCAACTCAAACAGCGGATAATTCAGATCCTGCAGAATGGCAAAACCCTCCTGTACCGGAGGAATGGTGGCCGATTATTCGTGAGGAAACACCTGCATATGATCCACATTTCACACCAACAACGGGAATGGGGAAAATTGTTGAAGCCTTTAGAACCTTCCCAGGGGTTAAGAGGAGCTTGCACCCAACTTATTCATTTGCAGCGTGGGGAAAGCATGCGGAGTACATATTATCTCTACAGCCTTTGGAAGAGGGATTTGGACTTGAATCTCCTTTAGCCAAAATCTATGAATTGGATGGTTATGTATTATTGCTAGGGGTGCAGCATGATAGCAATACTTCATTGCATTTTGCTGAACATGCAATCGTTAATAGAAAGAAGGTCCAAAAAGGGACTGCTTTATTTGAAAATAACGAACCAGTATGGAAAACATACGAAGAAATTGTTTATGATTCAGATTCATTTGATGCTTTAGGGAAAGAGTTTGAAGAGAAACATCCAATTAAATCTTGCCAAATTGGTTTAGCCACGTGCAAGCTCATGAAGCAGCGGCTGCTTATTGATTTTGGCCGTGAATGGCTACAAAAGCAAAGTAATTAAATAATGAAAGCCTCAATTTTGGATTAATTCGCCAATCGAGGCTTTTTTTCGTATAATTATCGTTTGCGAAAAATTCCATAATTTAAAATTGGTGGGATTACCACTTGTTTTAAGGCGAATAAATCGTTAACATGAGTAAGGTACTTTAGGAGGTCTTACTTGATGAATAAACGTGTGTATTTATTGGCCATTGTCTCATTTGTAGTTGGGATGGTGGAGTTAATTATAGGTGGTTTACTTGATTTAGTAGCAAATGATTTAGATGTAAGTCTAGGGCAGGCAGGTTTTCTTATGACGGCCTTTTCGCTTTCATTTGCGATTGCCGCGCCTATTTTGTTAACTGTAACCCAGAGAGTGGACCGTAAGCAGCTTACCTTGATATCTCTAGCAGTATTTTTGCTTGGGAATGTGATTGCTGTATTCAGCCCCAATTATAGTATTTTACTAGTGGGGCGTATCATATCAGCAGCAAGCGGCTCATTGCTTATCGCTTTATGCTTAACGATAGTCCCAGCCATTGTCGATGAAAAATACCGTACTCGTGCTATTTCGGTTGTATTTATGGGAGTGAGCGGCTCTCTTGTATTAGGCATTCCAATTGGATTAATGCTAGGAAATTCATTTGGCTGGCGCGCGCCTTTTGTCCTGATATCAATCCTTACCCTCGTTTCGATGGCAGGTGTGTATTTCTTTTTAGGAAAAATCCCACCTAAGCCAGCTGTTCCTATTGGGGTTCAGCTTAAGACTTTGAAGAATCGAAGAATTTTACTTGCGCAATTAACGTCCATTATTTTTCTGGCAGGACATTTAACGTTTTACGGTTACTTGACTCCTTTTCTAAAAATGAAAATGGGTATGGATGGTCAGTGGGTTAGTATTGTATATTTAGTTTTTGGTATTGCAGCGGTAGTGGGAGGTGGAATCGGAGGCTTGCTTGCTGATCGTTTTGGCACTAAGACTACCATTCTATCAGTTACGGCACTTTTTGCGCTATCGATGTTTATGATTCCATTTACAACATTTTCACTGCCGATTTTTCTAATGATCCTAGGTGTGTATAGTTTGCTTAGCTGGGCGATCACACCTCCTATGCAAAGTTATTTAATTGAAATTTCTGCTGGTGCTTCGGATATTCAGCAAACCTTAAATAATTCTGCTGTCCATATTGGAATTGCTTTAGGTTCATTAATAGGGGGACTAGTGATCGAGCAGACATCGTCTGTAGATCTAAATCCAATAGCTGGTGGAATATTCGTTTTATTTGCTTTTGGGACTGCTTTCTTCTCAATGGGCAAGGGCAGCCGGAAACCTTATTTACAGAAGGAAGCAATGAAAATAGATTAACAAAACAGCCGGGAAATGTATTCTTCCGGCTGTTTTTAATAAGGAAGAAAGCCTGAGGATGCTAAAAAATTACAGCCAAAATTCCAATTTATGATATACTACATGTTAATGAATTTGGTACAGTGCTAGTTTAATTGATTAAAAAACTTATTCTTTCCTAACCTCCGAATTCTAATTTTGATTGAATACATAAGAAAAATTTGGGAGGGCATTATGACAGAGGCATTTCTTCACGGAGCCATTCTTGCTTTTGGACTCATCCTGCCATTAAGGTGTGCAAAATGTATTTGTTTTTAACCAAGGGGCGACACAAAAGCGATTTGTAAGAGCATTGCCAGCAGTTATTACTGCAGGAATTTGTGATACGATCTTAATTCTTTTGGCTGTAATGGGTGTATCGATAATTGTGTTTAGCTTTGTATGGATCAAAAACGTAATCTTTATTGTCGGCTTCTTTTTTTTAGCCTATATGGGCTGGTCCATTTGGAAAAGCGAACCTGAGGTAAAGAGTGACAAACAGGAGGTTTCCTTTTCAACAAAGCGTCAGATCACGTTTGCGGCATCGGTTTCTTTGCTGAATCCGCATGCTATTATGGATACAATAGGCGTTATTGGCACAAGTTCTTTAGCCTATGAAGACTTAGAAAAATGGGCGTTTTCTTTAGCATGTATCGGTATTTCGTGGATATGGTTCTTCAGTTTAGCACTCGTTGGGAGGAAAGTAGGAGAGTTCGATACGAGCGGGCGCTTTTTAAAGAAGATGAACCAAATATCTGCTATAATCATATGGGGAATGGCGCTATACATTGGCGCTCAAATTCTAATTTAGTTTCTTGGCTTGCCTTATGTAGGAGGATGTAAAGATAATGAGACATTTAGCCTTGGTCATTCCAATTATGCTTATAGTTGGTGCTGCAGCCATGTGGATGCTTCATAAAGATTATTCGATTCTTGATTATCAAACAAGAGTGATTATTTCTACGGGTGCTGCCCTTTTTTCAGGATTAATATCGTTCTTTTTATTTAAAACAGGGAAAGCGAATAATGAATAAGCATGTCATACCGATGGGACCTCACTACACCTTTGTAAGAGTGAGGTCTTCTTTTGTCGGGAACCAAAATATGCTATTTGGAACTGTGAACAAAATCCCCAGTCTCGCGGATGATCTTGTGTCTGTACACTTTTTGTGGCTTTAAAACATCCAATTTAGTTGATTTGGATGAAAAAGTTTTGGATGTTGCACGAAATGTACCGGAAATGACAGCTATGGATGACAGAGCTTTTTTTGATAAAAGGGTACATGTTTACCCACAAGATGCAGTTGAATTTGTGGAGAAAAATAGAAGTCAATACAACCTTATCATAATAGACTTTCCTGACCCTACAGTTCCATTATTGGCTAATCTATATACGTTAGAGCTATATCAACAGCTTTATGATTTATTAGCTGTGGACGGAAAAATAGTTTGTCAGTCAAACTCAATTGATGAAACGCCAATTGTCTTTTGGAGTATTGGCCGGACAATGGAAGCCGCAGGTTTTTATACGGAACCTTACCATACTGTTATTCCTTCCTTTGGTGATTGGGGCTTTCATGTAGGTGCCAAAAAACCATTCTCTACAAAAATTGAAAAAATTACTGTTCCACATCGAACATTCCCTAAACAGATTAATCATATGTTTTCCCTTCCAAATGGATCCCTTCGTGCTAAAGAAAGAGCTGTTGTAAATAGGAAGGAGCATTTAGTATTGCATGAAATTTTTAATAGGGAAATAGTAGATTATACGTAGGATAAACGCCTCCTTAGCATATTAAAAAAGGCAGCACCTTATATATGAGGGAAGCTGCCTTTTTTAATTATAGAAATTTAATAAGTTTTTTTACTTTATTTCGCTTTTTATGAGAGCTGCTTCAACAAATAAGCGCCTGTCTGTTAAATATAAGGCATCTAAAGGATAGCAAGTTTCAAGTGCTATGGATGGGTAAGCCATATCGGGCAGTATATCCTCTACATGTAAAATCCGCTGCCTGGTCACTGAAAAGGTAAACACACCTTGTTCTGTTGTCACGGTAAATTCCATTCCCTCTGAAAGCATATCTAGATGACGGAAGGAAGATGAATTGTGAGCTGCGATGATACTCGTACCAATTTGCCCAGGAAAAACGCTATCTGGCAGATGCCCGGGTGCTTTGGCTAACTCTCTCTTTCCAGTTCCTTCTAAAATCGCTTCATTAATTCCGAGACTTGGAATGGTGAGCATTCCGATGATTTCGCCTGTTTTCGGTTTTGCGGTTAGTTCTGGAGCTGGTTTAGGGTAAAGTCCGGTTTGATAGGTTTGAAGAATTGGTTCAGTTTGGCTCATCTTTGCGGTTGGTTTCTTTCCCGCATGAAGGCCTGCAGTAATTTCTTGTGATGGACTTGCTGAAGAGCCTTCTGGAATGAACTGGGATTGGGCTTCTTCCTGCAAGGCTTGGGACATGGCTTTAGAATAGCCTAATTGAACAAAAGGGAAAAGGAGGACAAATATGCCCAAAACCAGTAATCCTCCAGATACCTTTTTAAGTGTTTTTGGATTCATTGGTTAATTCATACGGCGACGTGCGAACAATGGCAGTACTATCCCTGCAAGAAGGAGAGCAGAGCCTCCAATTGCCCATGGTGTCATATTCATGCCTGTAACTGGCGAAGTAGCGTTCTTTACTGGTATTGCAGCAGAAGTTACCGCCCACCCAACTGGTGCACCTTTAATTGGGTGAGACAGGGTAGTCCCTTCAATTGTTGCTGGCACTTTATTTAAAGAAAACGTTCCGTCAACTAAAGTATCATAATATTTGCTGTCTGCATTTACTTTATCATTTGTGTAGCTAAACATAACAGCTTTCTCAAACTTGCCAATAATCTCATTCGTTGAAAGATCCGTTACCTTAAACGCGAAATTCATTAAAACAGTTTCATCCTCAGGTGCATTCTTTTGGAAATCAGCTATTGGGCCTTCTAATACTTGGAAATTTACAGGGTTTAAGAATGTGCCCTCAGGGATATCAATTTTAACATTTCCATATGTAATGGAATCAGCTTTGCTAGGATCAATTTCTTTCTCAGCAACGACATTTGGAAAACCAAGCGTTTGGAAATCAGGTACTGCGGCAACTACAGAAGTAGCCAGCAGCGAAAGGGACATTAAAATCATTACTACCGTTAAAGTTAATCGTTTCATGCTTACACTCTCCTAATTAAATATTTTTTTGCTACACTTAAGTAAACGATAGGTTTTACAAAACGGTTTGATATTTATATAAATATTTTTTAAAATAGGAATCTTCTAATAATGGTTAGGTGAAAAGGAATTGAATTATTTGACAGTTCATTCCTTCTGCCCTAATGATAGGTAGTAATAATGAAGATTGTTTGGGAGTGGATCAAGTGGGATTGCCAAAGATAAGCGAAAGTGGGTTTGTTCCAAAGGGGAAATTTAGACAGCGCATGCTTCTGCAGGATGTAAAAGGAGAAAACGTCTCAACGGGATTGATATCTAGTACATTGGTTATGACAGGTCCAGCTATTATCATCTTACAGGCAGCTGCAGCCGGAGGATTTACGGATCAACAGACCATTAGCTGGATGTTTGCTGTCTATTTTTTCGGCGGATTGTTAGGATTGATGATGGCATTGCGATACAGGATCCCGATTACTGGGGGTCACTCCATTACGGGTGTTGCCTTTCTAGCCACGGTCACAGCGCAATTTACCTATCCACAGTTAATAGGCAGTTATGTGCTATCGGGGTTACTTATACTTTTGATCGGAATATCGGGCCTCTTTACAAAGATTATTAAATGGGTGCCGAAAGAGGTTATTGCTGCGATGCTTGGAGGGCTAGTTACCGGTTATGTAGTGCAATTGGTTCCTGCTGTTAAGGCAATGCCCTTAGTTGGAGGATCCGCAGTCGTCAGTTTCTTTCTTTGTTCAAGATATTTGAAGCGGGTACCGCCAGTGTTGGCTGCTGTCGTTGTAGCTTTTATTGCGCTGTTATTTACTCAGAAGCTGGAGCCTGCAAAGGAAATTGCCTTTTTCTTGCCCACCTTGCAGATGCCAGAGTTTACTTGGTTTGGGATACTGACAGTAGCGCTTCCTCTCGCTATGCTAATTTTGAGTAATGATGCGGCACCGGGAGTAGGTGCCCTAGAAAGCTCCGATTATAAGCCGCCCATTCGAAAAATCATTTCCATAAGCGGATTATTTTCCATTATCGCCAGTTTTTTCGGAGGACAAAGCGCCAATATTGCGGGAATGATGACAGCTATATGTTCGGGGCCTGATTCAGGTCCCCGCTCGAAAAGGTATATGGCTTCTGTCGTATCGGGAATTGTCATTATCCTTTTCGGGATTTTCGCTTGGAAAATTGTCCCGTTCATTCAATCATTGCCACAAGCCTTTGTTTCATTACTAGCTGGATTTGCTCTTATAGGTGTTTTGCATTCCAGCATTCAAATGGGTTTTTCGGAAAACCGCTATCGATTAAGCGCCATGGCTGCCTTTATTGTAACGCTATCAGGCATATCCTTTCTGCATATTAGTGCACCAGTATGGGGGCTTGTCTTCGGGGCTGTGCTGGCAAGGACGATAGAAAAGTAAGCGGACAAGTAATGAAAAATGGGAATATTCTTTCGCATTTCACAATAAGATGAAATAGTATATGTGGAATGAGGGGATAAGGTTGGGTAATCAGAACACTTTCATTACGAGAGAAATGGTGGCTAATTACAATGAATTAAACCGCAGGAAGAAAGAAATTGAAATGCAATTAGATGAATTAAAAAAGGCTTTTAATCAATACTTTGACATGGCTTTTGGAATAAATGCAAAAGGTGAACTAACGATAGATGACTATAAATTGCAAAGACAAATAAGGATAACAGAGAAATACGAGCAGGAAGCGACAGTTCATCGATTAGAAGAATTAAATCTAATGGACCTTATCCAGAAGAAACCAGATGAAGCAAAAATTAAGTCAGCCTTAAATTTAGGATTTTTAAAGGATGAAGATTTAGAGGGCTGTATAATCAAGAATACAAGTCAAGCCCTTTATGTTAAATACGCGGATTCAAAATAGAGTAGGGGTTTTTGAACGAGCCTCATGGTAAGTAACACCTTGCCATGGGGCTCGAATTACTTTATAGGGTTCCCATCACTTTTTTACCCTTAGGCTGAGTATTGCCAGCATTTGGTTCTAAGGTAATCCCGATTGCATCAAAAGCGTGATCCTTCGGCAACTGGTAAGTGAGCAAGCCATTCCCGCTTTGGTCGGGTTTCAACGTCCCTGCATTTTGGCGGTTCCCATTTTTTAATAGCCATACTTGATAAACCTCATCGTTATTTGTCATCGGCATATTGTTTAATTCGATAATAAGATGACTTGTGTCATGACCATCCTGTAAAAGGTAGGCAATCCCATTTGCTGAAGCCGCTAAATCCTGCCCTTTTAAATCAATCGTTTTTACAATTTGCGAAGGAGAAAAGGCTTTGTTTTCTAATGCTGTAATGGAATCTTTCAATTGAAGGTTATGCCAAATCAATCCTGTTAAGCCTATTGCTAAAACTGCCATTATACCTGCAGATAATGGTGAGAAGTGCTTAGCTAAAATTCCTTTTAATTGTTCAAAAAAACTTTGCT
This sequence comes from Bacillus sp. JJ1532, assembly GCF_036965085.1. Classification (NCBI taxonomy): domain Bacteria; kingdom Bacillati; phylum Bacillota; class Bacilli; order Caryophanales; family Bacillaceae; genus Bacillus; species Bacillus sp. JJ1532. Next base: position 95,616 of record NZ_JBALOW010000033.1, on the reverse strand, counting down.
TTTTATTAATTTGTGCTGGTATATTATTTTCATCAAAAATAAAATTCATAACCTCATCTTTTAAGGAATTTGGAACCTCAGTTTCTTCAATATCATAAGAGAGCATTTGCCATGTTTCCTGAAGGGAATTGACTTCATTCCGACATTCGGCACATGTTTTAAGGTGAATTTCAAACTGTTTCTTTTCATGTTTTGACAGCTGATCAATTATAAATAGAGACAGGTTTTCACATTTATTTGTTTCCATGCCGAACCCCCTCCGTTTCTTCTTTAAAATATTTCCGCAATTTTTTCAAGGTTTGGTGCAGTCTGCTTTTTATCGTACCAAGCGGCTTTTGTTCCAGTTCTGCAATTTCACTTAATGAGTAGCCTTCCCAGTATAATAAATTAATTAGGCGCTGCTGTGGTTCTGAGAGCTGCTGCTTTGCTTCTTGAATTTGATGCTTTAATAGACTTTTTGAAACCTGCTCCGGTACACCCACTGTATGCTGATCTTCGATTTGTCCCCATTCGTTTGATTCTAGCTGAATCGATGCTGAATGCTTTTGTTCCTTCCGAATGAGATCAATTGCAATGTTTCTAGTAATGGTAAGAATCCAATTTGGAAACTTTCCTTTTGAAGAGCTATAGGTTTGTTTTGTGGTCCAAAGTCTGAGAAAAACTTGCTGAACAATCTCCTTTGTTTTCTCTGTATCTCCCTTTGACATTTTAAAGGAGAAGCTGTAGACAAGCTTTACGTAGCGATCATACAGTTCTTCAAGTGCAGGGCGATGATTTTGAACAATTAATTCTATAAGTTCTTCATCCGTTTTCAATTTCACTGCAAGTTGTCTCTCCCTTATAAAAAGCGTTTTATTAAGTATAAGGCATATACATGGGAGTGGGAATTAAAAAATAGGGGAGTACATGAGCCTGATATGTTGAGAGGATTTTGAAGTGAACGCAAAAATTCTTTAAGAATGAATCTTTTTTAAGGAAACGAAAGATTGTATGAAGCGGTTCGCAGAAATTTTCAACGTTGTATAATATTAATTAAAACAGGAGCACTCATAAGCATCAGAATTCAGATAGAATCTTCTTTTAAAACATTGTAATATTAAACTAGTTCTATTTTTTGGAAGGAATGCAGGAAATGAAGAGTATTTCAGTAAGCTCACTATTAGATGTAATTGGTGAACTGTTTTCAGATGAAATTTCAATTGCGGTTTCTAACACAAAAGAATATATTTATTACCGGCCGAGTAAACGTGTAGATTTAAAAATCAAGCCGGGAGACCCTTTAAAGGATGGGACAATCGCCTATAAGGCCATTGCCACAGGGAATAAAGCTTCAGAATTTATCAATCGGGATGTATTTGGAGTTCCATACCATGGAATGGCCGTTCCATTTCATCATGACGGAGTTCTAGAGGGCTGTGTCACTGCTATTTATCCTGCTTTAACTGATGGGAAAGCGGTTGTGACTGTAAGGAGCCATGACGGCTGGAAACCGACCCCCTTTTCAAAAGTAGTTTATATTGAAGCAAAGGATAAGAAAACGTTCGTCCATACAGAAGAGTATTCGGGTACACATAAATATGCCCTTCAGGAATTTGAATATTTATTGCCTAAAGATTATTTTATCCGTTGTCACCGGTCTTATATTGTCAATGTCAATCATATTAAGGAAATTTATCCCGATACATATTCAACATTTATTCTAGCCATGAATAATGGAGACCACCTAACAGTCAGTCAGTCGTATTCTAGCTATTTTCGAAAATTATTAGGATTTTAAATGCTGCACTGACATTTCGAGGGAAGTAGTCGTTCACAAAGTCCAAGCAGCGGTGCTGGGAGGACATTTCAAAGGAAGAAGTCGTTTAAAAAGTCCAAGCAGTGGTGCTGGACGGACATTTCAAAGGAAGAAGTCGTTCAAAAAGTCCAAGCAGTGGTGCTGGACGGACATATCAAGGGAAGAAGTCGTTCAAAAAGTCCAAGCAGTGGTGCTGGACGGACATATCAAGGGAAGAAATCGTTCAAAAAGTCAAAGCAGATCAGAGATATTCTGCTTTGTACGAAAAATTTTCTGTTCTGTCCTAATTTTCTGCTATTTAATCCAAAAACTCCTTTCTCCTGTTTTTAATAGGTAAAATAATTATATATAGTGGGAGAGGGTTGGGAGAATGAATAAGGGGTATGAACGTATAAAAAACACTAGTTTACAAGATCGTGTTGTCACACCTGAGGAAGCGGCATCATGGATTCAAGGTGGCATGACTCTTGGTTTAAGCGGCTTTACACGTGCGGGAGACGTGAAAGCGGTACCATTTGCTTTAATAGAAAGAGCCAAAACTGAAAACTTCAAAGTCAATGTATATACAGGGGCTTCTTTAGGTTCTGATGTTGATAAATTGTTTGCAGAGGCTGGGATCATTAATAAGCGTTTGCCTTTCCAAGCTGATCCAACGATGAGAAGAGGAATTAATCAGGGGGACTTCTTATTCGTTGACCAGCATTTATCACACACTGCAGAGTTAATTCGCGCAAATGTAATGGATCCTATTGATTTCGCTATTTTGGAAGCGGTTTCGATTACAGAGGATGGACAAATTATACCAACTACATCAATCGGAAATTCATTAACGTTTGCTCAGCATGCCAAATCCATTATTATTGAAATCAATCTTGCCCAAACACCGGAATTGGAAGGCTTGCATGATTTATTTGCACCTGGAAGGCAAGGGGAAAGAGAGCCTATTCCACTAACGAAGGCGGATGACCGTATTGGGTCGACAGGCATAAAAGTAGATATCGAGAAGATAAAAGGCATTGTCTTTACAAATCAGGATGATTCTCCTTCAACAATAGTCCCGCCAGATGAGGAAACAAAAGTGATGGCCGGGCATTTACTGGAATTTCTCCGTAAAGAAATAGCAGCCGGGAGATTAACAGAAAAGCTTGCTCCATTGCAATCTGGAATAGGCTCCGTTGCCAATGCGGTTCTTCATGGAATGCTAGATTCAGAGTTTGAGGACTTGGAAGTGTATTCGGAAGTATTGCAGGACGCCGTTTTTGATTTAATGGATGCAGGAAAGGTCCGTTTTGCCTCCTGCTGTTCCATCACATTATCTGAATCAAAAATGAAGCAAGTTTTCTCAAACTTTGATCAGTATCGCGACCGAATTTTGATGAGACCACAAGAAATATCGAATCATCCAGAAATTATCCGCAGACTCGGATTGATTTCAATAAATTCAGCTTTGGAATTAGATATTTACGGAAATGTAAACTCCACACATGTACTTGGAACTAAAATGATGAACGGAATTGGAGGTTCTGGTGACTTTGCTAGAAATGCTCGTCTAGCGATTTTTGTGACAAAGTCCATTGCGAAAGATGGTAAAATCTCTAGTATCGTTCCGTTCGCATCCCATGTTGACCATACAGAGCATGATGTTGACGTGATTGTAACAGAGCAAGGCTATGCGGACCTCCGCGGGCTAGCTCCTAGACAGCGTGTCGAATTAATTATTGAAAACTGCACTCATCCGATGTATCGCGAGCAGCTTCGAGAATATTATCATGAAGCCTTAACAAGAGGCGGCCACACACCTCATGTATTAGAAAAAGCACTTTCTTGGCATTCGGATTTTGCGAAGAATGGAACGATGCTGAAGGCTTTAGTAGAATGTAAATAGATGTGAACTCTAGGTAGATTTTTACCTAGAGTTTTTTTATAGTTTTTGGTCTAATTCTAGCAGCCATCCAATATTTTATATAGAGGTTACAAAGTGTGTAACAAATACTATATGAAAATAGGTGATCCAAAAATGTTTGCTGTTCATTTTTTTGAAAACAAAAATAAGTTACTGTGCCAGCTGCTTAAACGTGTTCCAACAGAAGGTGAGGAACTACACATTAAAGGCCGTAAAGGAAAAATTGTCAGTGTTAAAAATGTAGATGAAAAAAATATAAATGTACAAATAATCTTAGAAACGGTTAAAAAGAATAAACCTGTAGTAGATAATTCGAAAAAGAAGAAAAGGTAGTTAGGCTAGTAGGTACTAAATCCTTAATTGGAAATAGTACCTATTTTTTCATTTGTAATAATGGAAGCAAATGCTATTTAGCATTAAATAATTATTGAAATTTCTGATAATAAATAATATTATGAATATAGCGGCGTCGACAGCCGACACAAGACAGACTAAATAGTAAGGAGACACTTATTGTGGATCAAAATTCACTAGAAAGGGCTCTTCCATTTTATGAGCAGATTCAGCAAACCATTAAAAAGGGGATTTGGGAAGGAATTTACAAGCCGGGTGATAGAATGTACGAATCACAATTAGCGAAACAATTCGCAATAAGCAGAAGTCCAGTTCGCGAAGCTATACGGGCATTAATTAATGAAGGATTACTCATAATGGATGACAAATCACAAATAATCGTTTATAAGCCTTCGTTACAAGATGTCCAAGATATTTATGATTGCCGGCTCGCCCTTGAATCAAAAGCCGTAGCTCTAGCAGCAGTGAGGGCATCTGAAGCACAAATAAATGAGCTAGAAAGCATTTTGTTAGAAACTGAAGAGGCCATTAATAGAAAGGAGAAAGAGGAGATTGTAGCATGCAACTCTGGATTTCATGAGCTAATCATTCATATTAGCGGGAATTTACGATTAAAAAAGCTAGTCAATGAGCTTCATTCCTTAACACACTATTATAGGTTACTAAATCTTGAAGGGGCTAACCGAGCTGAAACAATTTTAAATGGACACAGGCAAATTTTCGAAGCAATTAAAGAAAGAAATTCAGAAAAGGCAGCAAAAAGATTAATAGAACATACAAAAGAAGATCTTGAAAACTTAGTTCAGCTTATTAAAGAAAAGGAGAGATAAGATGAGAATTGTAGATGCGGAAGTGCTGACAGAAAGTGTAGCAAAGCTTTGCTGGGAAGCATGCTACTATTTGCCCGAGGATGTATTGGCAGGATTCAGACAGGCTGAAAAAACCGAAGCTTCTCCAATAGGGAAATCTATTCTGCAACAGCTGCTAGAAAACGCAGAAGAGGCAAAAACGAATCATATGCCGTATTGCCATGATACAGGCATGGCCGTTGTGTTCGTGGAGATGGGACAGGACGTGCATATAACTGGAGGAAATTATCTTGATGCTATACAGGAAGGTGTGCGTACAGGCTATAGAGAAGGCTATCTGCGAAAATCAGTAGTTGGAGACCCATTATTACGTGTAAATACAGGAGACAATACCCCCGCCGTTGTACATACAGAAATTGTTCCAGGGGATCAAATTAAGATTACAGTCCTGCCAAAAGGCGGAGGCAGTGAAAATATGAGTGCTATGAAATTTTTATTGCCTGGTGAAGGTGCCGAGGGAGTTAAGAATTTTGTTATACAGACCATTAAAGAGGCTGGGGGAAAAGCGTGTCCGCCCGTTGTGGTCGGAGTAGGAATTGGCGGAAGCTTTGATAAAGTAACGTCACTTGCGAAACATGCTGTTCTCAGAGAGGTGGGTGTTCATAATCCAGAACCTCATATCGCAAAGCTTGAAGCAGAATTGCTAGAGGCAATTAATAACACCGGAATCGGCCCTCAAGGCCTTGGCGGTACAAGCACAGCTCTATGGGTGCCGATTGAAACATATGCATGCCATATTACAGCACTGCCTGTTGCTGTAAATATTCAATGTCATGCTGCGCGGAAAAAATCTGTGGTCATTTAATCGTATTTTTCAAGATATTGGAGGGATGGAAGAAATGACGGAGTACCGACTGAAAACACCCATCAGTAAGGCAGATGTTGAAAACCTAAAAATAGGAGATACGGTTCTGCTATCAGGAACGATTTATATGGCTAGAGATGCAGCTCATAAAAGGATGGTTGAGCTGCTCGAAAAAGACGAACCATTGCCAGTAGATTTAAAAGGTGAAGTTATTTTTTATGCAGGCCCTTGTCCGCCTAAGCCCGGCCAAGTGATAGGACCCGTTGCACCGACTACAGCATTCAGAATGGATCCTTACGCACCGGCTATGTATGAATACGGAGTAGTTGGAACAATCGGAAAAGGCCCGAGGAGAGATATGGTAAAGGAAGCCTGTCAGCAGTATGGGGCTATTTCCTTTGCAGCCATTGGCGGCTTATCTACTATTTTGAGCAGAAGAATTAAGGCAGAAGTGGTTGTTGCCTATGAAGATCTTGGCCCTGAAGCTATTCGGAGATTGGAAGTAGAGGATTTTCCACTACTCGTAGCTTATGATTCACATGGCGGTGATTTGTATGAGCAGGAAATAGCCAAATATGAAAATTATCATCAAAAAACAAATAAGGGAGCTGTGTGAAAATGAGAAAATATGAAATAGCCGTAATACCTGGGGATGGAATTGGGAAAGAGGTAGTGCCGGTTTCATTAAAGGTTCTAGATACAGTAGCTGAGGTTCATGGAGGATTGAAATTTGAGTATCAAGAATTCCCATGGAGCTGTGATTACTATATGGAACATGGAAAAATGATGCCTGATGATGGATTGAAAACACTTGCAAACTTTGATTCTATTTTTCTAGGGGCCATTGGCAACCCTGCAATCATTGCGGACCACGTGTCTTTATGGGGCCTTCTCATTAAAATTAGAAGAGAATTCGAGCAATCCATTAATATTCGCCCAGCCAAATATTTTAAAGGGCTAAGGTCTCCGCTCGTTAATCCTAACGATTTTGATCTGATTGTCGTTAGAGAAAATAGTGAGGGAGAATATAGTGAGGTAGGGGGAAGAATTCATAAAGGGGAAGATGAACTATCCATTCAAAATGCTGTCTTTACTAGAAAAGGGACAGAACGTGCGATGAGGTATGCCTTTGAGCTAGCGAAAAAAAGAAGGGGGCATGTGACTTCTGCAACGAAATCCAATGGAATCTTTCACTCTATGCCTTTTTGGGATGAGGTTTTTAAAGATGTTAAATCGGATTATGCTGATATTAAAACAGATTCGTTCCATATTGATGCATTAGCAGCCTTTTTTGTTACGAGACCACAAATATTTGATGTGATTGTCGCAAGTAATTTATTTGGAGATATATTAACAGACATCGGCGGCGCTATTATGGGAAGCATTGGAATTGCTCCGGCTGCGAATATTAATTTAAACGGAAAGTACCCATCGATGTTTGAGCCTGTTCATGGATCAGCTCCTGATATTTATGGAAAAGGAATTTCTAATCCAATTGGCCAAATCTGGACGGCAAAAATGATGCTTGATCATTTTGGAGAAGTTGAGTTAGGGAAAAAGCTCCTTGACGTTTTAGAGGATGTTACGAATGATGGCATTAAAACACCCGATATTGGCGGGACTGCTTCAACAAACGAAGTAGGGGACGAAATATGTGAAAGACTAAAAAGGACTGTGTCTGTATAAGCTTTCAAAGGAAGATAAACAAAAGGAGATTCCAGCCATTAGGTTGGGGTCTTTTTACTTTTCGATTATATAAAAAGGCTTTGTTAAATTATCTTGGTGATGTACAAACCGCCATATGTGCACATGTTCTCGAATGTTTTCATCCCAAATAAAACCCTTTCACATGCACACATATGGCTAAAGCAGCAACAATTACTGACTTAGCTTATAAAAAAGAAAACCGCATGGTTGCGGTTTTCTCCTTAAGAATTATCTGCTCTCAGCGTCTTTGATAATATCAGCACCAATTATCTCTGCCCACTCTTTGTATACTGGTTCAAGAAACTTTTTGAATTCCGCAATCTCCTCTTCAGATAACTCATTAATTTCAATTTTTCCGTTAGCTTTCATTTTTTCTAGAGCATCTTCATTTAATTTTGCTGCAGACTCTCTAGCAATCTTTGTAGCTTCATCGATTCCTTTTTGAACAACAGCTAATGTTTCTTCGTTCAGGCTGTTCCAAAACTTCGTATTTGTTAATAATGCATAGTCAACACGAGTATGGCCCATAATTGTCATATATTTTTGTACTTCATCAAACTTCTTTGATTCAATATTACTGAATGTATTTTCTTGCCCATCAACCGTTCCCTGCTGTAAGGCTGTATAAAGCTCTGCAAATGGGATTGATGTTGAACCTGCACCTAGTTTAGCATAAAGAGCTTCGAGTAATTGACCGCCTTGTGTACGAATTTTCATTCCTTCAAGGTCTTCTGGCTTACTAATCGGATGTTTATCATTTGTCATATGTTTGGTTCCATTTGGCCAAAATGCACTACCGAGAACACCATCTTTTTCTAAACGTTTGAAAATTTCCTGTCCTTTTTCTCCATCCCAGAAAGCTTCTGCTGCTTCATCACTTTTAAATAAAAACGGCATAGCGGGAATATTAAAGCCTGGATCGTTTCCTACAAGCTTAGACATATCCGGGATAATGAATTGAGCGTTATTAGCAACTAGATTCTGATATTCGTCTTTATCCCCAAACAATGAGCTGTTTGGATACACTTGGACTTTGATCTTACCGCCAGATTCGGCTTCAATGACTTCTTTCATCTTCAATGCACCTTGGTGCTTTGGTGTGTTTTCAGCAACAACGTGTGAAATTTTAATGGTTATTTCTTGTACTCCGCTTTCTTTACTTTCTGTTCCTTCCGCTGTCCCCTTAGAATTTCCTTCTGTTTTTTGAGTGGATGAACCGCTGCTACATGCTGCTAGACCGAACGCGAATACTAGGGTCAGAGCAGCCAGTAACATTTTTCTTACTTTCTTCATTGGAAATCCCCCTTTTTAATAAATAGGATGAAACGAATCTGTTAATCTCTGTGTGGTCGGCATTTTTTTCAAGAGCTTTGCTTGCCTCGTTGAATTTTTCAAAAACAAGCTGCGGCATAGAAGTGGCTGCTTGAGCATCTATAAATATTTGCTTTGCCATTTCTACATCCTTTCTCAATAAATCGAGAGTAAAACCTGAGTTGTACTCTTCATTTAAGATGAAATTAGGAAACTTATACTCAGTAGAACCGCTTTTGCCAGTACTTTGATTGATGACATGAATTGCCTGTTCAGGTTGAACGTCAAATGCTTCCAATAATTGAACAGCTTCACAAGACGCAAGAAGATGAGTAGCGGATAGGTAATTATTAATGGCTTTCATTAAATGTCCGCTACCTACAGGACCTATATGGAAAAGATTGCTCCCTAATGCACCTAACAAACGCTTACATCTTTCGAAATGTTCAGAAGTTCCTCCTGCCATTACGGTTAAGGATCCATCGATCGCTTTTTTTACTCCACCGCTAACTGGAGCATCGATAAAGCAAATATGATGGGAATCTAATCTTTCACAATTTTTCCTTGTTTCGGTAGGGTACGAGCTGCTCATATCAATTATCATAAGAGATTCTTGTTGAATATTTTTTTCAGAAGAATAGGCGTCAAGTATTTCCTGCAAAACTTTGTTAACGATCGTAGAGGAGGGGAGCATGAGGAGAATAAACTGGACATCGTGAACCCAGTCCTCTATTTTTCCGATGTTTCCACCGAAGGATTGAAATTCAGACATGGCAGTTTGGTCAACATCTAATCCAAAAACGTAATAGCCTTTTTTTAATAGATTTTTAGCCATAGGTAATCCCATTTTGCCTAGCCCTATAAAACCTATGCTTTCACTCATGAAGGAAAAACTCCCTCAAGCTCTTTATGTAAAGAGCCAATCCGTGGATGTGCCCGGCCGCTAGTTGTTACTACTGCAGCAATAACAATTTCATCATTTCTTGGCGCATCCGGGATACGAATCTCAAAGGTCATATGATGGCTCCTAATTTTTGCATCCATCTTATGCTTAATAGCTAAATCGAGAGTGGAACCTGCATTCCCTCTTTTTTCAGCAGAAGGAAGAAGTGTTTCCGCGTTTCCACATAGTGTGCGAAATGGATTTCCGAAAGTGAGCGTATGAATGATAGCTGAGCCATGCTCAATTTCTCCATCCAAACCAATAAGAGCTCCTTTTCCGTATGCTTCAACCTCTTCACCAGTAATTCCTAACGACTCCATTGCTTTTTTTGGTAATATTTCTCCCAACTTTTCGGAATACGTTTTAATTAAAGGAAGAAGATCTTCAACATACCTACCTGCATATGGATTTTTGATAACTGCTAAAGCAGCTGCAATACGGACTGGATTCTGTGCCTTTTTGAAGCCTTCGATAAATGTTTCTTCTTGGATGGTGACAATCTTTCTAATTTCTAATTCCACAAGCCAACCTCCTTATAAAAAATTGGATACAATGTAAAACTTGGTAAAGTAAATCTATGATGCTGAAAATATTATAACAAACTAACGCAATATTGTGAATATACAAAAATAAATAAAAATATCAAATTTTCTGTTTATTTTTTCAGGCATATCTAGTATATTAAAAAATAGAATGAGATTAAGATTGGATACAATCTAAAAAGGAGTTGATAAGGATGAAACTCTTTAAATGGCTTGATCGCATCGAAGAAGGTGCAGCTGGGGTGCTGTTTACTGCAGGGGTATTGGTAAGTTTGTATGGTGTATTTATGAGATATGTGGTGAATGCACCGCCGGCGTGGATTACGGAGGTTTTTGAGTTTTTGCTAGTATGGGCCATATTCTTAGGTTTTGGAATGGCACTAAAGGATAAGAGGCATATCCAGGTGGAGCTTTTGTTTGATTTATTACCTTTTGGAATGAAAAAAGTAGTTGCAACCATTGCTAATATTATCGGTGGATGCTTTTCAATTTTTCTTGCTTATTCGTCAATAGAATTGATTACGCTTTCAAAGGAACAGGGAATGACAACGATTGATGTAGGGATTCCAATTTGGATAACTTATCTCGTTCTGCCAGTTGGAATGGGATTGCTTGGTCTTTACTTCTTTATTAACGCATATCGCGCAATGAAGGGTGATAAGCGTGAACTGGCAGGAGAAATTGAGACTCTTTATGAAGAAATGAAGGAAGCAGCAAATCATTCAGGTGACAAGGGGGTAGGGGCATGAGTCCAGTCTTAGTCCTATTTCTAGTGTTTGCGATTCTTTGTCTAATTAGGGTGCCCATTGCGGTCAGTCTAGGACTTTCAAGTATTGTTGCGTTATCTATGACTGATTTTACCCTTTATACTGTTATCCAAAAAATGTTTAACTCTTTAAATTCCGCAACATTAATGGCGATCCCTGGCTTTGTTTTTGCAGGAATTATTATGTCAAAGGGCGGCATTTCGTATCATTTAATTGAAGCATTAAAATCATGGGTTGGACATATTCGCGGCGGTTTAGCAGTTGTTACGATTCTTGCTTGTATGATTTTCGCTGCTATTTCAGGCTCCAGCCCAGCAACAGCTGCTGCGATAGGCAGTATCATGATTCCTGGAATGATTAAAGCGGGCTATAGCAAACGGTATGCTATGGGGTTAGTGGCAGCCGCAGGGACGCTCGGAATTTTGATTCCCCCATCTATTCCATTGATCATTTACGCATCGGTAGCAGAGGAATCTGTAGGAAAGCTGTTTGCTGCAGGAGTTCTTCCAGGTCTTATGCTGGGTGGAATCTTGTTAGTGTCAGCAATCGTTAATGCAAGAATTAATAATTATGGACAAATGCCGAAAGAGCCTATGGATGTAAGGTGGAAAAAATCATATAAAGCGATTTGGGGCTTTCTGCTGCCAGTTATTATTCTTGGCGGAATTTACTCGGGGATTGTAACACCAACTGAAGCAGCATTCGTTTCCTGTTTATATGGAATAATTGTTTCCGTATTTATATATAAGGAGTTAACATTCCCTAAATTTAGAGAAGTTTTAAGGGAATCAATAAATATTACAGCTATGATCTTTCTAGTCATTGCCTCCGCGATGATTTTCGGCATGTTCTTAACGACGGAACAAGTACCGCAAAATTTTGCTACTTGGATTGAGGAAAGCTCATCTAATAAATGGATATTCATGATTGGCGTCAATCTCATGTTCTTTGTACTAGGAATGTTCTTAGAAGCAGTAGCGATTATTTTGATCACTTTGCCTATTTTACTTCCTGTCCTTGTGTTATTTGACATTAATATCATCCATTTTGCGATTATTATGACAATTAATATGGAAATTGCTATGATTACTCCTCCAGTCGGATTAAATTTATTCGTAGTCAGTGGAATTACTCGGGAAAAGGTTGGGGAAGTAGTAAGAGGAGTTGTCCCTTTCTTCTTCCTCATACTATTAGCATTAATATTGGTCGTTATTTTCCCGCAAATTTCTTTATTTCTAGCAAAATAAATATAGTGTGTTGTCGATGAGGGGTACTTTCATGAAACAGTCAAATGATTTTCTTACATTGCAGGAAAAGGTGACAGCAATGATTAGGGAAGCCATTTTTACACAGCAATTTAAGCCTGGAGAAAGATTAATCCAGGATGAATTGGCAACAAAGCTTGGTGTAAGCAGAATGCCGGTGAGGGAGGCATTGCGTTGCCTTGAAAGGGAAGGGCTAGTGATATTTTTTCCTCACAAAGGGGCACAGGTTATTGGAGTTAGTAATGAGGATATTGAAGAGCTTTATTATTTAAGATCTTTATTAGAAGGAATTACTGTGCAAAAATCAATGAATTTTTTAACGAAAAAGGATAAAGCGGAGCTCCAAACACTTGTCGAGTCCATGGATCATGATATTGAAACGAACAATATGGACTCTTACATGAACCATAATCAGCAGTTTCACTCATTATTGCAAAAAGGTTGTAAGTGGAAAAAGATAAAAATCCTTACAAAGGAATTAATTGAGGGATATCCGGCATACGTTCCAATATTAATCCCAAATACTGTCGTAGTTTCTAATCAGGAGCATAAAAATATGCTTAAGGCTTTAGAAGAGAATGATCCAATAAAATTAAGATTATTGGTCGAAAATCACATCATGAGGGCTGGCAATAAGCTCCTGGAATTTATAGAAGATTAATTGAACCCATTACGGTAGAGCTAATTTTCATAGCTCTGCCAACTTTTCATAAAAATTTTGGATCCAATATCCATTAAGGGAGAAGGTTATATGAAAATAAAGCGATCCTATTTATTTGTTCCTGCAACTTCTGAGAAAATGATGGGCAAGGCAATAGCCAGTGAAGCTGACTGTGTGATTTTTGATTTAGAGGATGCAGTGGCAATTAGTGAAAAAGATATTGCAAGAGAAAGGGTAAAAAATTTCCTTATTAATAACCCGCAAGAAAAGGATATTTATGTTCGGATCAATGATATTACAACTCCTTTATGGAGAGCGGATGTTGAGGCTGCTGTTGACGCAGGTGCAGCAGGAATTATTGTGCCCAAATCAGAAAATGGCAGTAACATGAAGGTCATATGTCAAACAGTGATTGAACGCTTTGAAAGATTAGAAAAAGCTGAATGTCCATTCGAGGTATTGCCGCTTATTGAAACCGCAAAGGGGGTTCATTTTGCTTTTGATATCGCAAACGCGCATCATTTCATTCCACGGCTAGTATTTGGTTCGATTGATTACTGTCTCGATCTTGATTGTGAATTGACAGCCAGCGGCGAGGAACTCATTTATGCAAGATCCCAAATTGTCAACGCATCAAGAGCAGCAGGAATCGGAAATCCGGTTGATGCAGTATATCCAGATTTAGCAAATGATGAAGGATTAACTAATGAGGCTGTTCGTGCAAGAAGATCTGGGTTTAAAGCAAAGTTAGCCATCCATCCAAAGCAGCTTGAACCTATTCACCGCGTTTTCACTCCGGAGGCAGAGGAGATAGAAGAAGCAATGGAAATTGTGAAGGCATTTGAAGAAGCAGAGTTGAAGGGAATAGCTTCAATTTCAGTTAGAAATAAACTAGTAGACTACCCTGTTTATAAGAAAGCAAAAGGTCTTTTACAGTTTTCGGGTGAATAACACTATGAGGAGGCAATGATTTGGTAACGAGCGAATTAGTATCCTATATTAAACAAACAAACTATGAAGATATTAGCGAAAATGCAGTTTATGAAACAAAACGAAGCCTGCTGAATTGGCTAGGTGTAGCAATTGGAGCAGCTAACCATGATTCAATGGATAAAGTGCTAGCTGTTTCGAAAATGATGGAAAGCACTCCTCAGGCAACCATTTTAGGAAGAAATGAAAAAACGGATATGCTATTTGCGGCATTATTAAATGGAATGTCATCCCATATATTTGATTTCGATGATACGCTGCTGGAAACAGTCCTTCACCCCTCTGCACCTGTTTTTCCTGCTATTTTAGCTTTTGCTGAGCATCATAAAAGAACAGGGAAAGAGGTATTAGAAGCATTTATCATTGGCTGCGAGGTTCAAGCAAGATTAGCAAAAGCCATTTATCCATCCCATTATTGGAGGGGCTGGCATATCACCGGAAGTGTCGGGGGAATTGGAGCAGCTGTTGCTATATGCAAACTACTCGGCCTTGATGAGGAAAAAACAGCCTATGCCATTGGGATTGCCGCAACTGACCCAACTGGTTTAAGGGAAATGTTTGGAACGATGACTAAACCTTATCACCCAGGAAAAGCCGCCATGAATGGAATGCTTGCCGCACTTATTGCAGGAGAAGGGTTTACAAGCTCAACAAAGGCTTTAGAGGCTGAACGGGGCTTTATTCATGTATTGTCGGAAGAAAATAAACTAGAGCTTCTAACTGAAGGATGGGGGCAATCATGGGAAATTGAAAAGAACTCCTATAAACCATTTGCAAGCGGAATCGTAACACACCCAGCTATCGATGGAATCATCAACATTCAGAGGGAACACCAGTTACAGGCAGAGGAAGTTGCATCCATTAGTCTTACCGGCCATCCACTCGTAAAAGAGTTAACAGGAAAAACAGAAATTACGACAGGACTTGAAGGGAAGTTCAGTGTTTTCCACTGTGTCGCTGCAGGATTTCTAAATTTAAAGGCAAGTGTTCATGAGTTTTCAGATGAATTTGTAAATGATCCAAAGGTTAAAGAGCTTAGGTCAAAAATCGCGCTTACGATTGATGAAAAAATGAAGGAAGATCAAGCCATAGTCACAGTCACCCTGATAGATGGACGTGAGATTAGGTATTTTGTAGAGCATGCCATTGGCAGTATGGATGTTCCGATGACTGATCAGCAACTAAAGGCTAAGTTTTTGGATGTAACAGGAAGGATCATAAGTGAAGAATCTAAGAACAGGCTAATTGATTACGTATATCGATTTGAAGAATTAGATGATTTAAGTGAATTTATTAAACAATGCAAGCCTTCAAAAATAAGTAATCCTATTTATTAGGTAGTAGAACATGAAATAAGCTCATAGCTTTTTCAATGAAAGTGGGAGAGTAGTATGGGTTCTCCAAATGCAAAAAGAAAAGTACATGTAGTTCCAAGTATAAAACAATCTAGTTCAGTTCCCATTGATAGGTCAAAGGTCTTTACGCTTGTTTTAGGCGTTATTATTATGGCCGCTATTTATTTCATACTCCCGGAAAATTATAGTGACACAGCAAAAATCATGCTTGGGCTTTTAGGTATGAGTGTTCTCTACTGGACGTTTGAACCTGTTCCATTAGGAGTGACAGCCGTCCTATTGCTTATCTTAATGACGGTTTTTGGGATTGTCCCAAAAGAAGTGGTATATAGCGGATTTTCATCCCCTGCCGTATTTCTGATCATCGGTGGGATGATGCTTGCGATCGGGGTTAATGACACCCCTCTCGCCAAAAGACTCGCCTATTTTATCCTGGCGAAATGGGGAGGAACGGCAAAAGGATTAGTAGGAAGTATTATTATCATTCCGCAAATTCAGGCTTTCTTTATACCTGCTGTAGCTGTTAGAGCAACCCTTCTTATTCCAGTTGCAATGATGACTCTCGACACAATAGAGGTAAAGGAAAATGGGAATCTGCGGAAAATGATTATGTTAGCCGTAGCTTTTGGAGGGACAATCAGCGGGACTGTTGTCATGACTGCAGCCATTGGAAATATTTTAACTGTTGAGTTATTAAAAGAATTCCTCGGAATTCAAATAACTTATTTTCAATGGTTCCTGTACACAGTACCAATTTGGCTCCTGCTTATTCCGGTAGTTTGGTTCGTTCTATTAAAAAGCTTTGCATTGCAGCCAGAAAATAAAGAATTTCCACATGTGAAGGAAGAAATGAAAAAGAAATTAGATGAGCTTGGAAGCTTAAATGTTCAAGAAAAAAAATGCATCGCGATTCTCATTTTAATTGTAGGGTTATGGTTTACAGAGCCTTTTCACGGATTGCATCCTAGCATCCCAGCACTTTTAGGGGCAATTTTAATGGCTTTCCCAGGAATTGGCTGCTCAAAGTGGGAAAGTATGGTGAAAATAAATTTCGATACCATTTTACTCATGGGGGTTACTTTATCTTTAGGATATGCATTTAATCATTCGGGAGCAACCGAATTGATTGGCGGCAGTTTAACAGCTGGCTGGTTCATTGATCTCCTTCGCTCGCCTATTTTAGCTGTTTTTTCTGTCTTAGTCATTACACAAGTTTTACATTTAGTCGTTGCCAACGTATCGACAGCTGTGGTGATTCTCATTCCAATATTTATAGGGCTAGCAACAACAGCTGGTGCGGATCCAGTTTTAATCTGTGTCACTGCTTCACTTGCTTGTCTGCATGGCTATATTCTTGTAGTAGAAGCAACACCTAATATTGTTGTCCACAGTACTGGACAAATTCAGCAGAAGGATTTTTTAATTCCTGGGTTATGGATGACTATAGCGATGATAGCTGTGACCGTATTAACCGCAGCAACATGGTGGAACTGGATTGGTTTATTGTAAGGATTTATAAAAATGTCAAAAGAAAGGTAGCCGGAAATGTCAGAATTGCGCATAGAGAACAGAGACACTTTACATTTAAAGGTATGCAATATTTTAAGAGAAGCGATTATCAGGGGGGATTTCAGGCCGGGAGAAAGATTAAAGCAATCGGATTTAGCCGATAAATTGGGAGTAAGCCGCATGCCAGTGAGGGAGGCCTTTCGAAAATTAGAATCCGAAGGGCTGATCCTTCTGGAGCCTCATAAAGGAGCTGTTGTAAAATCAATCAACATTGAGGATATAGAAGAAATTTACGCACTCAGAGCAGAGCTTGAAAAAATGGCTGTATATAAAAGCATGGATCTCCTTACAAAAGAGGATAAAAATGAGTTATCCGATCTTGTAGAGAAAATGGAATCTGCTGTGGATGTGGATGAGTTTATTCAGCATAATATTGATTTCCATCGGCTCCTTGTTAGGCGCTGTAAATGGGAAAGACTAAATTCTTTTATCGGGACTTTATGGAGTGGATTTCCGCAGCAGACCCCTCATTTAATAAAGGGGAAAATGGAAACGTCTAATCATGAGCATAGGGAAATTCTTGAGGCTGTTATTAGTGGAAACAAAGAAACTGCAGCCGCACTTGTTTCAAAACATATCTTTAGAACAGGTGAACAATTAATTCAAAGCTTGGAGGATGATAAGGAAAATCGGCTTTGAAGTTTTTTTACAATAAAATTGGATCCAATATCCTAAAACGGGAGGAAAACGGTATGGGAAGAATGTTAGAGGATGCGAGTAAAACAATTCTTAAAGAAAATGGAATTCCTATTCCAGGACATTTAGTTATTAGTTCAAGTGCAGAAATTGGAGAGGAGCATATATCGGAACCAAAGGTATTAAAGGCTCTAGTCCCAGTTGGAAAAAGAGGTAAAGCAGGTGCCATTAAATTTGCGGATACGGTTAATGAAGCAAAGACGAAAGCAGATGAACTTTTTCAAATGGTCGTTAGAAACTACCCTGTAGAAAAAGTCCTTCTAGAAAACAAGATTGATATAGATGAAGAATGGTATGTTTCCATTACGATTGATCCCCAAAAACAGCAGCCAGTCATCATAGCCACGACAGAAGGCGGAGTCGAGGTAGAGGATCTAGTAAGGGATGCCCCACAAAAGGTTGTTATTTATCATGTCGAGCCATTTTCTTCCCTCCATCCTTATCAAGCAAAGGAAATATGGAGCCGACTAGGCGTTACAGGAAAACCTCTTATTAAAGCATCCGCCATTCTTTGTAAACTGTATGATGTTTTTACAAAATACGATTGTTATATTCTTGAGATTAATCCGCTAGTGCTAACAAAGGGTGAAGATGTGATGGCAGCTGCCTCTGTAATGGGGGTAGATGATGCAGCACTT
Source organism: Bacillus sp. JJ1532 (assembly GCF_036965085.1). NCBI lineage: Bacteria > Bacillati > Bacillota > Bacilli > Caryophanales > Bacillaceae > Bacillus > Bacillus sp. JJ1532. The sequence continues at coordinate 77,446 of NZ_JBALOW010000033.1, read as the reverse complement.
TACAGGCACCCAGAGCTGGATGGACTTGTGGAATCAGGCAGTGAAAGATCATGGAGACCGCTTACTGAATTGGAAAAAGAGATGGTAAAGGTGAATGATGCAGATTACCGCGGAACAGCCCGGTACACAGAAATGGAGGATGGCGAGATTGGATTCATGTGCGGTGGTGGAGGCGGCAGCCTGCTTAGTTTCGATGCACTCGTCCATTTAGGAGCACAACCGGCTAATTATACAGAAACGGGAGGAAATCCTTCTGAGGAAAAAGTGGCGGCATTAACAAAAGGAATTCTCTCCAAAGATGGGGTAAAAGGTTTATTTGTAGCACATAACATAACGAACAATACCCAAATTGATGTAATGGCAAGAGGAATAGTAACTGCGATTCAAGAACTGAACATCAATCCGGAGCACTTTCCAATCGTTGTCCGGGAAGCTGGGGTAAATGATGAGGAGGGAAAACGAATCTTCCTTGAAGCTGGAATTACCTATTTTGGAGAAGATCGAACAATTGAAGAAGCGGCGGCTGAAATGGTTAAGAAAATGGAGGGAGTTTTGTAAATGGCTATTCTAGTAGATAAACAGACACGACTAGTTGTTCAGGGAATAACAGGAAGAGAGGCTTCCATGATTGTTACACATACACTTTCCTATGGTACAGCCATTTATGCTGGTGTTACACCAGGGAAAGGGGGACAGCATATCCAAGGTGTTCCTGTTTACGATACATTGGCCGAGGCAGTTAAAAATCATCAAGTAAACGCGAGTTTAATTGTCGTTCCTCCAGCCTTTACTTTAGATGCTGTACTTGAAGCGATTGCAAATGGGATCAAGCTAATTGTCGTAACGACAGAAAATATTCCTCAGCATGACGTAGTAAAACTGTTATTCGCAGCGAAAAAAGAAAAGGTTACGATTATCGGACCTAATACGGTTGGTCTGATTAATCCAAAGGACAAAATCAAAATGGGCTCGATTGGCGGAGATCGTCCAGAACGTTGCTTCATTCCGGGCAGTGTCGGGGTTATATCCAGGAGCGGAGGGATGACTGCTGAAACCTCATGGATGGTGAAACGGGCAGGGTTTGGCGTTTCAACAAGTGTTGGGATTGGCGGTGATAGTTTAATAGGGACGACAATAAAGGATTTGCTCGCTTTGTTTGAAAAAGATGATGAAACGGAAGCAGTGATCACTTATTCTGAACCAGGAACTTCCTTCGAAGAAGAAGCGGCTCAATTTTTACAAGAAGGAGGATTTACAAAGCCTCTCATTTCGTTTGTTGCCGGCAAGTTTACTGAGTCAATGCCTGAAGGGACGGTTTTTGGGCATGCAGGAGCCATGATTTCAGGAAATGTAGGGCGCCCATCCCTTAAGATCCAGGCCCTGAAAGAGGCGGGAGCTCATGTAGTTGATCACTATGATGATATGATTCAAGTGTTGCAAACGGTATTAAATGTAAAAGTGGGTGAAGTGAAATGACATTAACGAAGACGTTAGCTGAGTATGCCACTAAACTTAAATATGAGGATTTGCCTTCAGAGGTTGTTGAGTTTACAAAGCTATGTATTCTTGATTGGTATGGTTCTGCTTTAGCAGGTAAAGATGAAAAGCCTATTCAATCGATAAAGGAATTGATAGAGGAATGGGGCGGTCATGAGCAGGCAACTCTCATTACAGGAGGAAAGTCCTCGATCGGGAATGCGTGCTTAGTAAATGCCGCTTCAAGCCACATTGTTGAATTGGATGATATTCATAAATCCTCCATTATCCACGCTGGAACAGTCGTTATTCCTGCAGCGGTTGCTGTTGCAGAAGGGTACAATTTAAGTGGAAAAGACTTAATTACAGCTGTTGTAGCAGGATATGAAATTTGCTACAGAATTGGTGAAGCGGTTTCCCCCTCCCACTACTACTATTGGCATAATACCGCAACATGTGGAACGTTTGGCTCTGCAGCGGCTGTAGCAAAGCTGTTAAATCTCTCAATCGAACAAACAGCCTATGCATTAGGGAATGCAGGAACACAGGCGGCAGGATTATGGGAATTCATTGAGGATGGAGCAAACACGAAACAGCTTCATACAGCGAAAGCTGCTTATAACGGAACAGTTGCGGCTTTGTTAGCGAAGAAGAATTTCACATCAGCTAGCAAAATTTTAGAAGGCAGACGCGGCTTTTTCCATGCCATGTCTGAGAAATTCGATCCTGAAAAAATAACAACTAATCTTGGCCAGGAATTCAAAATCATCGAGAACAGCTTTAAAATTCATGCATCCTGCCGTCATACGCACCCAGCAATGGACTGTGTCTTAGATATTATGAAAGAACAATCCCTCCAACATGATCAACTTCAAAAGATTACCATTAAAACATATCAAACCGTTCTAAATATCACAGATAATCCGAATCCGGATACCGTTTATGCATCCAAATTCAGCAGCCAGTTTTGTGCAGCCCTTATAGCAGCTAATAGCAGGGCATCACTTAACGATTATAGCGAAGAGATTTTATATTCAGCAGAAATTAGAGAGTTAATGAGTAAAGTAGAGGTTCTAGTCGATCCATACTACGAAAATGCCTATCCAGAAAAATGGGGCGCGAAGGTAGAAATACTATTAAAGGATGGCAGAACATTCATTCAATCTACTGACTATCCGAAGGGGGATCCGGAAAAGCCGGCAGCCAAGGACGAATTGATTCAGAAATTTGAGGTTATGACTTATGGGAAAATTGATAATGCAGAAGACCAAATTAAGGCCATTTTACACTTAGAGGATTGGACTGTAAAAGAGTGGATGTCCTTAAAAGAGGGGGAACCATCGTGCAAACAAATACAGTAACCCCACTGTCTTTCACGAGTCCTTCCAAAAGGAAAGGTAGATTTGTTCTTTCAAGACTGCATTCACTAGCGGGTTTGATCCCGCTAGGCCTTTTTCTCATTCAGCATCTTATGGGAAACGCGTTAGCGATACAAGGAAGTGCAAGATTTAATGAACATGTTCAATTTATGACCAGCTTGCCATATTTGCTCGTCTTAGAAGTAGTATTTATTGCATTGCCACTGCTGTATCATGCCGTTTATGGAATCTATCTATCTTTTATTTCAACACAGAATGCTCATGTTTATAAATATGGCCGAAATATTAGCTTTGTTTTGCAAAGAGTGACAGGAATCATTACCTTTATTTTCGTTATTTATCATGTGTGGGCATTAAGAATAGGGCCTGTATTGAAGGGAATAGAGGTAGATTTCCAGCTTGTAAGTGAACATTTATCGAATCCTTTTATCTTTGTTTTCTATTTAGCCGGTGTATTGAGTACGGTATACCATTTTTCAAATGGAATATCGACAGCACTCATTACTTGGGGGATTACGATTGGGCCAGCTTCGCAAAATGCCATTCGGAAAGTTTGCACAGTCGTATGTATCGTATTAGCTGTAGTAGGAGTATGGAGCTTAATCTCATTTGTTAGTTAGGGATTCCTCTACAGGAGAAACAACGGGAGAGTGGATGATATATATGAATAATCAAGAAATCATTGTTGTCGGCGGCGGCCTAGCCGGGCTGATGGCGACTATTAAAATAGCAGAAGCCAAAAGAAAAGTGAAATTATTTTCCCTCGTTCCTGTTCGCCGTTCCCATTCAGTATGTGCCCAGGGCGGGATAAATGGTGCGGTGAATACAAAGGGTGAAGGGGACTCCGTATGGGAACATTTTGATGATACGATTTACGGCGGGGATTTTTTAGCTAACCAGCCGCCGGTAAAAGCGATGTGTGAGGCAGCACCAGACATTATTTATTTACTGGCAAGAATGGGCGTCCAGTTCAACAGGACGGAAGAAGGGCATATTGATTTTAGAAGGCTGGGAGGAGCTAAATATTCAAGAACAGCCTTTGCTGGAGCAACGACAGGACAGCAAATTCTATATGCATTGGATGAACAGGTTCGAAAATATGAGGCGGAAGGACTTGTTGAAAAGTTTGAATATTGGGAATTGGTCTCACTTGTGAAAGATGATGAGGGAAGATGCAGGGGGATTACGGCGCAGAATTTAAAATCAATGGAGATTCAAGTTTTCAAATCTGATGCCGTTATTCTTGCCTCGGGCGGTATCGGAAACATCTTCCGAAAGAGTACAAATTCTATCATTAATACAGGAAGTGCACATAGTATTGCCTACCAGCAAGGCGCTAGATATGCAAATGGGGAGTTTATTCAAATCCATCCAACAGCTATTCCAGGAGATGATAAACTGAGGCTCATGTCTGAATCTGCTCGTGGAGAGGGAGGCAGGGTCTGGGTGTATCGCGATGGAAAGCCGTGGTACTTCCTAGAGGAAAAATATCCTGCCTATGGAAACCTAGTACCGAGAGATATTGCGACAAGGGAAATCTTCCATGTTTGTGTAGATCTGAAGCTAGGGATTAATGGAGAAAATATGGTTTATCTAGATTTATCCCATTTGCCGCCAGAACTGCTTCAGCGTAAACTCGGCGGAATTCTCGATATCTATGAAAAGTTTGTTGGGGATGACCCGAGAAAGCTGCCAATGAAAATTTTCCCAGCAATGCATTATTCAATGGGCGGCCTATGGGTTGATTATGAGCAAATGACTAATATTCCTGGGCTTTTCGCTTGTGGTGAATGCGATTATCAATTCCATGGAGCTAATCGCCTTGGCGCTAATTCTTTAGTGTCCGCAATTTATGGAGGAATAGTTGCGGGCCCTAATGCAGTGAATTATGTAAATGGTCTTGCGGAATCATGTGATAATCTTCCTACTTCTATTTTTGAACGTGAGCAAAAAAAGCAGGAGGAAGTAATCGGAAAAATCTACAAAATGGATGGGCCGGAAAATCCGTATCAATTACATGTAGAGATGAGCGATTGGATGGTAGATAACGTGACCGTTGTAAGACATAATGACCGTTTGCAAAAAACAGATGAAAAGTTGCAGGAGATTCAGGAGCGGATGAAGCATATTGGAATCGACGACACTTCCAGATGGCAGAACAGAACGGTTCCTTTTGTACGTCAATTTAAAAATATGCTTGAGCTTGCTAGAGTAATAACTTTAGGCGCCTTAAACCGTAATGAAAGCAGGGGCGCACACTATAAGCCTGAATTTCCGGAACGGGATGACGAAAATTGGCTAAAGACTACAATTGCTACCTATACACCTTTTGGTCCAAGCCTATCCTATGAACCGGTTGATCTGAAATACATCACACCGAGACAAAGAAGATACGACATTGTCACATCTAGCGAAGAACAGCAAAAAAATGAGGAACCTTCAAAGGTTTAAGAAAGGAAGGTGATGAAGGTGACCACTACAACAGATATCCGGCTAAAAATAAAAAGAAAAGACTCATCCGATGGTGAATCCTACTGGGAAGAATTTAGTATTCCTTTCCGAAAAAATATGAATGTGATCTCCGCCTTAATGGAAATCCAAAGAAATCCAATTAATTCAAATGGTGAAAAAGTAAGGTCTGTTGCTTGGGAGTATAACTGCCTTGAAGAAGTATGTGGGGCCTGTAGTATGAAGATTAACGGAAAGGTAAGGCAGGCATGCTCCACATTAGTAGATCGTTTAGAGCAGCCCATCTCCTTGGAACCGATGGAAACCTTCCCTGTGGAAAAGGATCTAGTCGTAAATCGTGACCGAATGTTTGATGCCCTAAAGAAAATTAAAGGCTGGATCAGAATAGATGGGACCTATGCGATGGGGGCAGGTCCGTTAATTTCATCTGATGATCAGCAGGAAGCCTATAAATATTCAACATGCATGACTTGCGGCTGTTGCCTTGAAGCATGCCCAAATGTGAATAGCAAATCACCATTTATTGGACCTCAAGCCCTTGGACAAACGAAATATTTTAATATGCATCCTACAGGTGCACAGCAAAAAAATGAACGACTAGAGGTCATCATTGGTGAAGAAGGAATAAGCAACTGCGGAAACTCCCAAAACTGTGTTCAAGTTTGCCCGAAAGAGATTCCATTAACCACTGCGATAGCTGAGTTAAATAAAGATGCGAACCGTTACGCATTATGGAGCTGGTTAAAGAAATGAGTATAGAACAAACTTTTACCTATGATGTGCTTGTAATTGGCGGCGGGCAGGCTGCTTTAGCTGCAGCGATTGCAGCTAAAGAGGAAGGTGCATCTGTTGCCATTTTAACGAAGGGAAAGGCTGGGCTAGGCGGATCGTCTGTTATATCAGACGGCGTTCAATCTGCTATCTTTTCTTCTGGGGACTCTCCGGATCTATTTTATCAAGACATTATTATAGGAAGCAGGCAAGTTGCAAATCGTGATTTAGCTAGAATTTTAGCAGAGGAATGTACTGATAGAGTCAACGAGCTAGAAAGTAAATTTGGGATCGAGCTTGAGAGGGAAAGGCAAATTAGTACACCTGGACATTCTTTTCCTAGGAGGGTATACGCTGGAAAAGGCATTGGCCGAAATATTACAAAAACGATGGGCAGCTATGCAAGGGAAATTGGGATTGATATTCATGGGCAGACTACTTTGGTTGATTTGATTAAAGAGAATGAGAGGATTACTGGAGCAGTTGTTTTGCGGGATAAGAATATGTATGTCTATTATTCTTCAGCTATTATTCTAGCTACGGGAGGCTTTGGCGGACTCTATTCTTCTACTGATAATCCGCGGGATATTACGGGAGAAGGAATTGGCATGGCCTGGCGGTACGGTGCAAGGCTTGTCGATATGGAATTTGTGCAATTTTATCCATATAGGCTTAAATCTCCGGCCAATGTTGATATTATGACAAGGATTTTTGGAAAGGGAGCTTTCCTTTTAAATGAAGAGCAGGTCCGATTTATGGATCACTTTCCAAGGAAGGAACTTGAAACAAGAGATATATTAAGCTATGCCATGTTTAAACAAGGTAAAGTGCTGCTTGATTTCTCTAATGTGAAGGAAAAAGATATTCAAACAGACAGCCCCCACCTTTATCGCCTCTTTAAAAAAGGACATGAAGATGAATGGATCATGAGCCCTGTACAGCATTATTGCATGGGTGGAATCGAGACAGATGAATGGGGCAGAACAAATTTGCAAGGATTATATGCATGCGGAGAATGTTCAGGTGGTCTGCATGGAGCTAATCGTTTAGGAGGAGGCTCACTTACGGAGGCATTAGTTTTTGGGCATCGTGCCGGAAAAATGGCAGCAAGTGAAATGAGGGAATCCCAGAAAAACAAAAAGAGTTTAGTTGATGAGTTCTTCGTAAGGGAGGACAAACGAACAATAGAACAAGAAGTAATACAGAGAATGAAGGAAATTATGTGGGCAAAGGTTGGAATTGAAAGAACCATTCAGTCCTTACAGGAAGCAGCAGATGAGTTAGAATCCATCGCGATGCAATTGGAAGAGGAGCAAGATGTCTTAAATTTACCTATACAGGATAAGGTTCGGACTGCGTGGGCTTCGGCATTAGCAGGGGCGACCCGAAAAGAAAGCCGCGGAGCGCACAAGATTCTTGATATTCCAGAGGAAAAAGAGGAATGGGAGAAGAAAATTATCATCTATAAATCTTCTATTATTTTTTCGGAGAATAGCAGTCAAAGACAATAAAGTAGAACATCAATTTTCATGAAAGGGGGAGAATGGATGAGAACAATCACTTATAATGCGATCGTTACTCAGGTTGCGAGCATGTGCCAAGAGGCAAATTTTGAGTTAGGTCAAGATGTGATTAAGGCCTTTCAGTCAGCGTTAAAAAAAGAAACATCTGAAACGGGGAAGGACATTTTAGAACAGTTAATTTTGAATGCTGATATTGCTAAGAGCGAAAGAGTGCCAATGTGCCAAGACACGGGAGTTTCTGTTTTTATCGTTGAGGTTGGTCAGGATTGTCATATTACGGGTGGCAGTATTTATGACGCGATTAATGAAGGGGTTCGAAAGGGATATGAAGAAGGCTATTTAAGGCATTCCATTGTCGATCATCCGATTACCCGTGAAAAAAGTAAAGGATATAACACTCCATCCATTATTCATATTGAGCTTGTTCCTGGCGATGAAATCGTCATTCATATGTCTGCGAAGGGCGGAGGCAGTGAAAATATGAGTACGCTGAAAATGCTGAAGCCTTCAGATGGATTGGAGGGGATCAAAGCTTTTATTCTGGATACCGTTTCAAAGGCAGGTCCCAATGCGTGTCCTCCTTTAGTTGTAGGAATCGGCATTGGCGGAAACTTTGAGAGATGTGCTTATTTGGCCAAGAAATCTTTATTTAGACCCATCGGCCATCGGAATGAACGGCCTGAAATTTCAAAAATAGAAGAAGAACTCATGTTCAAAATTAATGAGCTTGGGATTGGACCTCAAGGGCTTGGCGGGAATACAACAGCACTCGATGTCAAAATTGAAATAGAGCCATGTCATATTGCTGCACTTCCAGTGGCTATCAACTTAAATTGCCATGCTAGCAGGCATAAAGAAGTACGATTATAGGAGGGAAGCAGGTGTCAACTCTTCAAATCAAAAGTCCTTTCGATGAAAACACATTAATGACATTAAAAGCAGGAGATCGTGTTCTAATCAGTGGAACAATCTATACAGCAAGAGATACGGCTCATAAAAGAATGGCAGAGTCTCTTCAGAAAGGGGAAGAACTCCCTTTTGCTATTTCTGGTCAAACGATTTATTATGTTGGGCCAACCCCGGCAAAGCCTGGTCTTGTTATAGGTTCTGCTGGTCCGACAACAAGCGGCAGAATGGATAAGTATACCCCTTCTCTTTTAGATCGCGGCCTGAAAGGAATGATCGGAAAAGGCTACCGAAGCCAGGAAGTCATAGCATCTATGAAGAAAAATACAGCTGTATACTTTGCTGCTATCGGAGGATCAGGCGCGTTAATTGCTAAAACGATTAAATCAATGGAAGTTGTAGCGTACGATGATTTAGGTCCAGAAGCGATCTACAAATTAGAAATTGATCAATTTCCGGCAGTCGTGATTATTGATAGTAATGGAAACGATTGGTACGAATTAGGAAAGCAGCAGTTTCAGGAGAAGAGTGAATTGATATAGAAAAAAATTACTTCATTAGGGAAATGTGTTTAACTTCAATAATGAACAAGGATTATTGTATTATGACGACCGTTTTAGGTGGGAACCGAAGAAAACGC
>NZ_JBALOW010000033.1:0-68110 GCF_036965085.1 Bacillus sp. JJ1532 | reverse complement strand
TGAAGGTCCTATGACGACCATTTTTGTTGGGAACCGAAGAAAACGCGCTTCATGAAGCCCTCATGACGCTCGTTTTCGTTAGGAAATCGGGAAAACACGCACTATGAAGCTCTCATGACACTCGTTTTTGTTGGGTGCCAAAGAAAACGCGCTCTATGAAGCTTTCATGACGCTCGTTTTCATTTGGGAGCCGAAGAAAATACGCACTATAAGAGCCCAATGAAGGGCATCGATCCTTTCTGATTACATTGCAAGTCTTAAAAAGTGTGGAAGGCAGGTTAAAATATGAAATACTTCGCAGTTTTATTGCCGATGATAAATGAAGAAAAGAGCCAATTATATCGCCCTCAGCATCTTGAATTTCTCGAGAACATGAATAAGGAAGGTAAGATATTTGCAAGAGGAAGATTTGCAGATGGCTCAGGCGGAATGGTTATCTATATAGCAGAAACTTTGGATGAGGCAAAGTCATTTGCCGAGAAAGACCCTTATATTATTCACGAGGCAAGAGGGATGGAAATTCATGAGTGGGAAATAATTAGTAATGCAGTGATGAACTGCAGTAAAGTTGAATAGAGTTCAGACTGGATTAAGAAAAATTAATTATCAAGAGTAATATTATAAGTGCCAATTCACAATAAAATGTGGGTTGGCACTTTTCCCCTTTGTATCCATTACTATATTAAAAATCATTTATGATAATTCTTGGCATTTGGCCATAATATAAAAATAAAGCAGTGAAGATGAATGCGGAGGATGGAAGTATGAGTGATGGGGTTAGGTTAAGGCCGCTGGAAAGAGTCGACTTAGTTTTTGTTCATAAATTAAACATCAATGCCAACGTGATGTCCTATTGGTTTGAAGAACCATATGAGGCTTTCGTTGAATTGCAGGATCTGTATGATAAACATATTCACGATCAAGGTGAACGGCGATTTATTGTGGAAAAAAGCGGCGAGATGGTCGGTCTTGTAGAATTAGTAGAAATTGATTATATCCACCGGAGGGCAGAGTTCCAAATCATTATTGATCCCAATCATCAGGGACACGGTTATGCAAAGGCAGCAACTCATCGTGCAATGGATTATGCTTTTTCTGTATTAAATCTTTACAAACTCTATTTAATTGTGGATAAAAATAATGAAAAAGCGATTCATATTTATAAAAAACTGGGATTTCATTTTGAAGGTGAATTGATTGACGAGTTTTTTGTGGATGGCGAGTATCATAATGCCATTAGAATGTGTATGTTCCAGCATCAGTACTTGGGGAGTAATTCAATGGATGCCTAAATTGTACAGATTTCCCGGCTAATGGAGAACTTCTAAAGAGTTCTTCTTTTTTTCATTCATATCAATTGACAATAGCTAATGTTTATCTGTTTAATAAAAATAATATATCTTTTTTACATACATTCTTTAGGGGCTGGCGATGGAGATTCAGCAGTTAGAATTATTGCAGAGAACGATTGATTATATTGATGAACACATAAAAGAGGAAATAAATGCTGAGGAATTAGCTAAAATAGCGGGATATTCTCCGTTTCATTTTTACCGTATTTTTCGAAAAGTTCTTGGTTATACAGTGATGGATTATGTTGTAAAAAGAAAGCTGCAACATGCCTTATATGAATTAGCCAGAGGTAAAAAGGTCCTTCAAATTGCTCTAGATTATGGATTTGAAACACATGCTGGATTTACAAAAGCCTTTAAGAAATGCTTTGGCAGTCCACCCAGTTTATATAAGCTTCATTGTCCTATTTCACCTCCTCAGAAATTAAATTTAAAAGATTTGTTTGAAAAAAATCTTGGCGGTATTGTTTTACAGCCTAAGATTATTTCAAGACAATCGTTCTGGGTTGCCGGAAAAAAGTTTGAAAGTTATGTTCCAAATGTTACTTACACAAGGGATGCCCCAGCCTTTTGGGATCAGGATGGCCTAAATGATGGTTCTGTTGAAAGGGCCTTATATGAAACATTGTCTCCAAAAAAACATGGGGAATATTGTATAAATTTAACTGACGATATCCATCAAGATTATTTTATATATTTATTTGCGGTTGAGTTAGATCATCAGGCAGAACTCCCGAGTGGATTTATGAAATTTAAAGTTCCCGAGTCTGTTTATGCCATTTTTAAAACGCCTCTCGTTGAAAAAGAACAATTTGCTTCGGCCATTAAAGGAACTTGGCGATATATTTTAGAAGATTGGCTTCCGAATTCGCTATATGAAGTGGATGAAAGAGGCTATGACTTTGAATACTATGATGAACATTGCCATTATTGGGATTATGAGCGAATCTTTATGGAAATCCATTTGCCGATAAAAGAAAAATCTAGGGGATAAGAACATTATCCTCTAGATTTTTTTAGTACAGTCTTATATAAAAATAAGACTGGTGTTAATAAAAGAGCACTAGCCACAATGGCTGCTTTAATCGTAAAGCCTGAAGCAATAAATCCAATGAAAGGCCCACCGCTGATTTGTCCAATCGCATCTACTTGGCCTTTTACGGAAAAGAAGGTTGCCCGTGTAGAAGATTCAGGGATCAGTTTATTAAGCCATATGTCTTCTAAAGGATGCATGGATTGTCTTGTCACTTGAATGACAATATAGAAGACGAGCAGACTGATAATATTGGTTGCGAAGGCAAAGCCTATTAATGAGAGAATAATAAGGCAGCTTCCAATAAAGAGAGAGACATAGATGAGTTTCAGCTGCTCATGAATATAGCTGCGATTTAAATAATGAAGTGCTGTAAATGATAGTAGAACAACTATAAATTGGACTCCGCCTACTAAAATCACTAAGCCTTGATCAGATAATGCTGTTAGATTGGATGCTTCAAAGAAATGAGAAATCCATAGCCGATCAAATCCTTCGCTGTAAAATCCGACAAACAAAGCAATAAGGAAGAGCAATCTCATCAAATAGTTAGCTCTTGAATAAACAATAATTTTCTCCATATTTCCTTTCATGTTTGCCCATGTTGATGTTCGATTCACATTATCTAATGGCTGAAAGTTTTCTTCTTTCATAAATAGGATTAAATAAATGCTTAGTCCAATCATGCATAGACCGCCAAATACAATAGGAAGATTAATCATAAAATAACCAGTAAAGATGCTTAAAGGAATCGCAAACATCTGTCCAAGATTACCAGCCTTCGCACCCGTTAAAAATGCAGAAGAAGCACGTTCTTCCCCTATTGCATCTGCAATCCACGCCTGCTGTGAACCACTTGTAAGGGTATAACCAATTCCCCAAATGACTTGAGAAATCATGACAGCTGTAAAAAAAGGAAATAACCCCTCCACTAGAAATCCTACTCCAATTAAACAGTACCCCATAACAATGGAAAGCTTTCGGCTTTTTAAATCCGAAATGACCCCAGTAGGAATTTCAAAAAGGAACACAGTCAGCTCCAATACAGTTCCCACTAAAACTAACTCAATTGGAGTGAGCCTAACGATTTGCACTTGATATAACAAGTTCATTGTAAAAATAAAAGTAAAGAAAAATTGTGCTAAGAAACATGTGTTGACATATACCTGATATGGATTCTTTGTGGTGAATAAATTCATTTTCCTTCCCTCCTCCATTCATTATAGAAAGGAGGACGTTGCATTTCTTTTCCAAAATTGCGATGTTAAGGAATGCAAATTTTTTACATGTATTTAATAATTAATTAAAACCACTATGTTATGTTGTAAATAGAAAGTTCCATTGAAAAAGATAAGGAGCATATTAATATGGTTATTAATAAAAGAAATGTTCCAAAAATAATCTTGACTGTTATCCCAAAAATATTGCAAATCTTTTTGAATGCTTCACTTGTCATTTTGGCTACTATTTTATCTTTTTTATTAATAAAGGAGTTAATCATTTTTTTTCAACTGATAATAGAAAATGACAGTAATGATTACAAGCTTTTCTTAGCCAATATATTAATTTTCTTTCTGTATTTTGAATTTATTTCAATGATTGTTAAGTATTTCAAAGAAAATTATCATTTTCCCCTTCGATACTTTATCTATATTGGCATTACCGCAATGCTGAGACTGATTATTGTGGACCACGAAAACCCGCTTCATACACTTATTTATTCACTAGTAATTTTGGTTCTCATTATTGGATATTACATGATGCATATTACTCCAAGGACAAAATAGAATAGTAAAAGCATTTTGTAGGTGAATGATCATTGAAAGCAAACAGGACCAATCATTTGATTAGCCCTGTCTAAAAATAATTATTTCGTTATTTGCTTAATAAGCTTTTTATTCCCTTTTTCCAATATATTTTCATAATCGATGTATTCGTAAATATCATCTGCAATGTTTCCGCTGAACTTCGCTAATTCTTCAATCGTTAAATCTTCAATCGCTTTCTTTTGCTCTTCACAATAAATGATGATTTTGCCGACAATTTCGTGGGCATCTCTAAAGGCTGTTCCTTTGCTTACTAAATAATCGGCAACTTCAGTGGCATTTAAAAACCCTGCTCTAATAGCAGACTTCATGTTTTCTTCCTTTACATGCAGGGTATCGATCATTTTTGCCATGATTTCAAGGCAATCTAATACCGTATCAAGGGAATCGAAAAACTGTTCCTTATCCTCTTGCATATCTTTATTATAAGTTAGTGGTAAGCCCTTTAGTGTAGTTAATAATGAGAAAAGGGAGCCGTATACTCTGCCTGTTTTTCCTCTAATTAATTCAGCAGCATCAGGATTTTTCTTTTGTGGCATGATGCTGCTGCCGGTTGAATACGCATCGTCCATTTCGATAAATTTGAATTCTTGGCTGCTCCAAAGAATCAGTTCTTCGCTCAATCTGCTCAAGTGCATCATGGTAATGGAAAAACCAGACATAAGCTCAAGTAAGTAATCGCGATCACTTACACCATCTAAGAAGTTGTCTACCGGTTTAGAAAAACCTAATAGATCAGTAGTTATTTGGCGATTGATATTATGGGTTGTTCCAGCCAATGCGCCGCAGCCTAGAGGGTTTTCATCCAATATGCCGATCGCATTTTCAATTCTTTTTTTATCACGGCTGAACATTTGTACATATGCACCTAAATGATGACTAAATGTAACTACCTGTGCTCGCTGCAAATGGGTATACCCTGGCATCATGACATTATTGTCAGCAGCTTTCTTATTCAACGAATCAATCAGCTGCTGCAGCGATGACATAACTTCTCGTGCTTTATTCTTTGCATAAAGTCTCATGTCAACAGCAACTTGATCATTTCGGCTTCTTGCCGTATGAAGCTTTTTCCCGGTTTCACCAACTCTTTGTGTCAAATTCATTTCCACAAAAGAATGGATATCTTCATAATCTCCTTCTACTTTCAAACTGCCAGATTCGATATCTTTTAAAATCGATTCAAGTCCGCTAATTAGTAAATTTCCTTCAGACTCAGTCAATAATTCACATTTTACAAGCATTGAAACATGCGCGATGCTTCCATTTATATCTTCATAATATAGTCGATGATCTACAGGCAGAGAAGTATTGAATTTCTCCATGATTTCATCTTCTCGTTTTGTAAAGCGTCCGCCCCAAAGTTTCACTTATACTTCAACCTCTTTTCATTGAATCTTCAATAGACAAGTACCATTGATATGTGTATGCCTATCACTAACATTAATATTAAGATATTTTAGAAATACTTTCCTGTAATTCTTCAATATTTCCTTTTTTACGCATATACCAAACGCCATTTGATACCGCAAAATTGTAAAAAATAAATCCTAAAACTGCCGCAATAATCGACATAAATGGTTCAGGGATGATTCCATGTCCTCCAAAGTTTCCTAAATAGGAAAGTCCAACAAGCATTAAAATATAAACAACAAGATAAATTCCACCAATAATTTCTATTGTTTTGTATTTATTGATAAAGTGGGAAACTAAATAAGCGCCAATACCAATAATCAATCCTGTAATTGCAAGTTGTACCCTGCTCCAGTTTGTCCAATAAATAAGAAGCGTAGCAAAAACAAAGGCTAATGGGGCAATAATACGCATCCCTGGAAGACCGTTGTTTTGCGTTAAACCGACCTTCCGGAAAACCATGACAGTCACACAGGCAGAAGCATATTTAAAAATACCAATTGCTCCAACAATGGCCACAATCGCAGTCCAGCTTTTTAATGGGAATAAAAAGAGCAAACCGATAAAGAAATTAAGAGCAAGTGCACGAGTTGGTACACCAAAACGTTTGTTAATCGTTCCAAAATAAGATGGTAAGAACTTACTTTTTGCCATTCCAAAAACATGTCTTGAAGTTCCGGCTGTATAAGTTAGTGCAGAACCTGTAGGGGAAACCATAGCATCAGCTGTAATGATCCATGATAGCCAAACCATGTTCGCCATCATTGCTAAATTAGCAAAAGGAGAATCGAACTTAATCCCGCTCCAGCCATTAGCGAGCATATCTGGTGGAACAGCTCCAATAAAAACGATTTGGAGTAACACATATAATATAGCTGCAACGACAAGGGAAGTAATCAAAGCTAATGGAATATTTCTTCTAGGATTGACAACCTCTCCACTCATCATGACGACGTTACCGAATCCAGTATAGGCAAAAAAGATCCCACTTGTTAAGATTGCACTTAATCCCGCACCATATCCATTCGGTGCAAACCCTTGGCTTGTAAAGTTTTCTGGATGAAAACCTGTCATAAAAAAAGCAATGATTGTTAGGACAGGAACAATAAATTTAATTGTAGTAATCACTGTATTTGTAACAGCAAATAATTTTACCCCAAAATAGTTAAAAACTACAAAGAATGCCATCAAAACTACCGAAGCAAACATACCAGTCGTAGTAAGCTGTTCTTTCGTAATATCATACAGTCCTGGCCAAAACTGATTTGCATATTGGATAACACCTGCGGATTCCACTGGTGCAGTTGCACAGTATCCAAACCAGATGGAATAACTAGTCACTGTAGCAAGCATTGTCCCATGGGAATAAAGGGGATAGCGGCCTAGTCCGCCTGTTTCAGGCTTAACCCTTCCTAATTCAGCATAAATAAGAGCGATAAGTGTAATTGCAATTGCACCGATTATCCAAGACATAATCGCTGCTGGACCAGCTAATTTTGCTGCTGCCCATGGTCCAAAAAGCCAACTAGATCCAATAATTCCACCGAGAGATAGTGCTGTTAGCGACCAAAATCCCATTCTCTTTTTCAAATATTGTTCTTGATTCATGAAGTTCCCTCTCTCTTAGAGTTATATTGTTTCTTCAATAAAATCCCCAGAATAGCTAATCATTTTATTTTTAACTACACGAAAGATTATTATTAATTTTTCTATTTTTCTTATTTTCCGAACACTCTCCTCTCAAACTTATTAAGTAAAACGAAGTGTTTGAATAATAAATCTTATTTAAGGGTATATATTCGACAATTACCCTAAAACAAATTATATTTAACGCTTTGATGAAACGCAAGAAAAATTTTAAATTGTTAGTCAACTTTATTGCTTTTATTATTTCCAAAAAAAGAAAGACTGTTGAGGGTGGTTCCCAACAGTCTTAAATCATTTTATTTGGTGAGTTTGTAAGTTTGTAAACGCGCCTTGGTCTTCCTCTTGCAGGAAATGGCTCAAGACCAATGTATTCAGCTAGTCCAGCATCGCAAAGGCTTTCGATAAAACGCCTTGTGTTTCTTTCGTCCTTAGCAAGTTGAACGGAAATATCTTTTACGGTAAATTCTTTTAAACCTGACTTTTTAACTAAAGAAAATACTTCAATATAATGTTTCAAGTTAATTTTTGCTTTTTCAAGTGCACTCATAAAGTGTTTATCATTAAAATATGGAAAGTCATCTATCTCCAAACTTTCACTTTCTGCCTCCACAATTTCTCCATTTTCCTGAACAATGATGATAGAACCATTTCTTTCTTTAGAGTAAATTAGTGCATTGTTTGCATTTAATTCTGCCGAAAAAATTGTTTCACCATAACCGATCCCAACACCGACTTTTAAACCAGATTCCAATATAAGCCTGTTAACTGTTTCTTCGATCCTTTGAATTTCTCTTTCACTGTCACCACGGGAGCTAAATATTAAGTACCGCCCAAGTCCTTTTTCAATAAGGGAACCATTTAAGTGCTGACTAAGGTGAATTAAAATTTCTTTTAACTTCAATTCGATAAACTGAAGTTGATAAGATTGTTTCAAACTTCTGAAATGATTTTCTAAATGGACCATTTCAAATACTTGTACAGCTACTTGGGAGTCCCGAAAGTATAATGTTTTTATTTTTTCAGAAAGAATCTTTAAAGTATGTTTGATTTCAATATCACTTGTTGAGATTCTAAAAGCAGGGATCCCCATTTTTTTTAGCCGCAAGTATACTTCTTCATAGCAGGTGATGGCCCCTTTCGTTTCGCCATTTTCCCAGCAATGGTGATGAAAACGAATTAATTCCTCTGTCGAAGTATCCTCAGAAAAGGTTTTGAGAAAAATTTTTTCAGGCTTTATTGTAAGTTGGTTTAAAGCGGTCTCCAAATGGCTTTTTGATATCTCATCTATGCTAAAGTGATCAAAATTGGATCCTGTTTGATAAACAAACTCTATCAACCCTTTGAAAATACCAGCTTCCGTATGATCGATAAAAATAAGGTGTTCAGTATCCTCAACCTCATTGCATGCTATGTTATATGATATTCTTCCTGAGAATATCCAAAAATCAACTTTGTTATGATTCTTCTTTATGAGATCTTCTGTTTCTCTTACTTTTTTATATGGATACGATAGAAAAATCGCATCTAGATGTAAGCCGTGTGCAATATGTAAAATTCTTTCTACAGTAGATTGTGGACCGACAATCCCCACCCTAAGCATGTACAAAAGCACTCCTTTAAAATAACTTATGACTATGATTCTATCTTAATCATACACATTGTTGCGAAAATAATTAAGTATAATTTTGATACTGTTAAAACGAATAAGAATATAAGAAATCAACGAAAGATATAAAAGGCAAGAAAAAATCCTCCCTTTAAAAAAGGAGGATTTATCTATCATTCACTCTTTAGCAATCTGACACTTTCATCAAACTCTTTCTCAATTTCCTCGTTGCGTTTATATGTGATTAAGCTGACAACATAGGTAAGGATTAAGTTGATGATAAAGCCTGGTACGATTTCATAGAGAGTATCTCCAAGGCCAGCATTTTTCCAAATGATAACCGTTAATGCCCCAGCGATCATCCCCACAATGGCGCCCCAGTTTGACATCTTCTTCCAATATAAGCTTAAAATAATGGTTGGACCGAATGCTGCTCCGAAGCCAGCCCACGCATAAGCAACTAGACCTAAGATTGTATCATTTTGTTCCCAAGCAAGTACTGCAGCAATAACTGATACAGCTAAAACTGCCATACGGCCAAAGAAGACATATTCTTTATCAGTACCATCTTTTCTTAATAATACTTTATATAAATCTTCAGTTAACGCACTTGATGTAACAATTAATTGAGACGAAATCGTGCTCATGATGGCTGCTAGAACAGCTGCCAATAAGAATCCTGCGAAAAGAGGATGGAAGACAATTTGACCTAAAGTTAGAAAAACAGCTTCAGGATTGTCTAACGTAAATTGTGGATTCTTATGGAAAAATGCAAGACCAATTAAGGCTGTGAAGATTGTTCCTAATAAAGAGAAAATCATCCAGCCGATACCGATGCGGCGAGCACTTTTTGTTTCTTTGACAGATGAAATTGCCATAAAGCGAACGATAATATGAGGCTGACCAAAATAGCCTAATCCCCATGCCATTGCTGAGATAATTCCTATAGTTGTTGTCCCTTTAAAGAAATCAAGTAATGTTGGGTCAATTTCTCGAACAGTGGCAAAAGTTTCGCCTAATCCGCCTGTTTGTGATAATGCCAAAATTGGAACTAGAAGTAATGCAACTAACATCATTAGACCCTGAATGAAGTCAGTGTAGCTAACTGCCAGGAAGCCGCCAAATAAAGTATAGGCTACAGTTACGCCGCCAACAATTAAGAGTCCTATATGGTAGCTCGTACCAAATGAGCTTTTGAAAAATACTGCCCCTGCTACCATTCCAGAAGACACATAAAATGTAAAGAAAATAAGAATAACAATACCAGAAACAATTCTTAATAATTTTGTTGTGTCTTTAAATCGATTTTCTAGGTAACCTGGTATAGTAATTGAATCATTAGCGACTTGTGTATAAGTACGCAATCTAGGCGCTACAAGCAGCCAGTTCAAATAGGCTCCAATGGTTAATCCAACCGCAATCCAAGCATCTGCTAAACCGCTTACATAAATTCCGCCTGGAAGTCCCATTAACAGCCAGCCACTCATATCTGCTGCGCCTGCGCTTAGCGCCGTAACTGCTGGGCCGAGAGAACGCCCGCCAAGCATATAGTCGGTAAGATCACTTGTTTTCCGATAGGAGTACCAGCCGATGATAAGCATTAGTGCCATGTATACGCCTATCGAAACAAGCTGAAGACCAATATCTGACATTTTTACCCCTCCAATTCTTTGAAATAAAATTAAAAAACATATAAGGAATACTATTCGAAATATAACATTATTCGACAATATGCGTCAATATAAAATTTTCCTAATATAATATTAATTTGGTGGAAATTCTGATGAATGTTAATATCAACATGAAAAGTGTAAAATAAGGAAAACAGATGATTGGGTGAACAAATGAATAAAGAAGTCGCATTTAAGGTGAAATCAGTATTTATAAAAAATTTTCAATCAGGATATCCTCTTATTCCGGAAGAGGCAATTATTAATATACCGAGTGGCATAGCCGAAGGAAGCATAATAAATTTAGTGGATGGCCAAAATCGGTATTTGGCTACAGGCTATTATGGGAAGCAAAATAAGGGCAGAGGTTGGATATTAACAAGAAATCAGCAGGAATTAATTGATCAATCCTTTTTTGAAAAAAAGCTTAAAAAAGCATTGGAAAGTCGCAAAAAGTTTTTTGATGATCCAGATACTACCGCCTTTCGTGTTTTCAACGGGGAAGGTGACGGAATTGGCGGGTTGACGATTGACTTTTTTGCTGGATATTATTTAGCTACTTGGTACAGTGAAGGGATTTATTATTTTAAAAATGAAATTATCAAAGCTCTTTTCGAAGTGGCAGATGCGAAGGGGATTTATGAAAAGAAACGCTTCAATATAAAAGGAACCTATATAGAAGATGATGATTTTGTGGCAGGGGAGCGTGCCAGTTTTCCACTTATCGTTAAAGAAAATGGCATTAACTTTGCAGTTTATTTGAATGATGGAGCAATGGTAGGCGTTTTTTTAGACCAAAGAAATGTCCGCAAGGCAATACGTGATAAGTATGCTAAAGGCAGAACCGTATTAAATACTTTTTCCTATACAGGAGCTTTTTCTGTAGCAGCCGCTTTAGGCGGGGCTTTGAAAACAACAAGTGTGGACCTTGCCAATCGAAGTAAGAGTAAAACGATTGAGCAGTTCAGTGTAAACGATATTGATTATGAAGCTCATGATATTATTGTAGAGGATGTATTTCATTATTTTAAGTATGCTGTTAGAAAGCATTTAAAATTTGAAATGGTCATTCTTGATCCTCCGAGCTTTGCACGATCTAAGAAACATACCTTTAGTGCAGGGAAGGATTATCCGGCTTTACTTGAGGAAGCGATTCAAATAACAGAAAAGAATGGAATTATCGTTGCCTCAACAAATTGCAGTACATTTGATATGAAAAAATTTAAGGGATTTATTGAAAAGGCATTTAAGCAAACAGGAGATAAATATACAATTCTAGAGGAATTTAGTCTCCCTGAGGATTTTAAGACACTGAAGGAATTTAAAGAAGGCAATTATCTAAAAGTGGCGATAATCAAAAAGTTGGCGTAAAAAGAAAGTGGATGCATTAGAAAACTCTGATGCATCCACTTTTTTTATTAAGCTGATTTTTGAATAGCAGTGATGTATTCTTTTCCTTTTTTCGTATCAAAACGGCCTTCCCACTTAGACATAATAACTGCTGCAAGTGAATTACCGATAACGTTGACAGCCGTACGGGCCATATCTAGAATACGGTCGATCCCAGCAATAAAGGCAAGGCCTTCAAGTGGAATGCCTACAGAGCCTAATGTTGCTAAAAGAACGACGAAGGAAACTCCTGGGACACCAGCAATTCCTTTTGATGTAACCATTAATACAAGCATTAACGTAATTTGTTGGGTAATACTTAAATCAATCCCATACATTTGAGCAATAAAGATTGCTGCTAATGCCTGATAGAGAGTAGAGCCATCCAGATTAAATGAATAGCCTGTCGGAATGACAAACGAAACAACGTCTTTTGGACAGCCGTATTTCTCCATCTTTTCCATCACTTTTGGAAGAACAGTTTCAGAGCTTGCCGTTGAATAGGCTAAAATAAGCTCGTCTTTTAAAATCTTGATGAGATGCAGTAAGCTTGTGCCACACATTTTCGCAATAACACCAAGTACGACAACGACAAAAAAGATCATTGTTAGATAGACACAAATGAGTAACTTTCCAAGTGGAATTAATGATTCAACCCCGAATTTTGAAACAGTAACTCCGATTAAGGCAAATACACCAAATGGAGCAAATTTCATGATTTGATTCGTTACCCAGAACATGGCGTCAGCTGTTCCTTGGAAGAAAGCAAGGACTGGTTTTCCGCGCTCCCCGATTGCGGCAATTCCTAAACCAAACATAACTGCAAAGAAAATAATCGCTAGCATATCCCCATTCGCTAAAGATTGAATAATGTTTGATGGGACAATGTTTACAAACGTATCGGCAAAGCTATGACTTGTAACTTCGTTTGTTGTATCAACATATTTTTGAATATCACCTTTTGCCAGTTTCGACATATCAAGGCCAGCACCCGGTTTAGCAATGTTAGCAGCAAGCAAGCCGATGATAATGGCAATGGTTGTGACAATTTCAAAGTAAAGAAGGGTTTTTCCGCCAAGTCTTCCTAATTTCTTCATATCCCCGGTTCCAGCAACGCCAAGAATTAATGTAGAAATAACAATTGGGACAACAATCATTTTAATTAGTCGGATAAAGATATCCCCGATTGGCTGTAAATAAGTTGAAACGGCAGGGTTTCCGTAAAATATCGCTCCGACAATAATCCCTAGAGTTAATCCAACAAGAATTTGATAAGCTAAGCTAAATTTGAACTTTTTCTTTTTCATCAAATCACCTCTCCTTATATAATGAAAACGCTTACTATGCGATAGGGAAAATAATAAACTAATTATATGGAGAAGTTACTGAATCCTACAAAATCCGACAATATTTTATTAAAAAATAAAAAGCCCCCACCTAAAAACCTTTAAGTGATGGGCTATTAACAGAAAAAGCTAAATTCAATTATTAATTGTGTCATTTGATGAAGGTCCTATTTATGAACCTTGACTGAATTTCTCCATTGTATCAATATACAAAACTTGCAGGAACTTTTTTATATTAATTTTTACTTTCATTGTTTCATGGGTGTCTGTATCCATTTCTTTCATTCGCATCCTGATTTCATGAAAATCAAAGTAGCGAGGAGCATAATATTCAAATGTAGGGTTCGTGTAATCGAAACTTCCTAGTGAAGCTAAGTTATTTAGCGCCGCTATAATGGCCCTGCGGATCCGCTGTTCAATGGATTTAATTTCTTTTTTCATTTGGGGAGAGTCTGTTTGATTCGAAATGGCTACTGCCTCGTATAATTCTTTTAAAGGAGGCAGCAGAGTGCTCCCATTTTTTTGATTCATTAAGTATTCCATCATCAACACCATATCTTCGCTGCCTGCTTCACCGATAATCCCCATATCATTTAATATCGATAAAACGATTTCTTTCACGCTTTGTTGTTTTTTCGTGTTTTTAGTTGTTTCAATGTGGGCGAGTGATTCTCGGATAGATAATAGAGACTGCTTGAGATGAAATTGGTCAGCTGTTCTTTTTAGGATGCTGAATACTTCAACCCGATTGATTGGTTTGTGGATAAAGAATTCAACCCCTTTTTCATAAGCCTCCCCGACCATTTCTTTATTTACTATTTGAGAAATCATAATAAACTGGCCTTGAAACCCTTGTTCTCTTAACTGTTCGATCGTTTCAATCCCATCCAGCTCTGGCATCAAAAAGTCAACTAAGACAAAATCAGGACGAGTTGAAAGAATAAGCTGAAGCGACTCATGTCCACTCTCAGCCTCACCAATAAAATGGCCAAGTTCTCCATCGACAATGATTTTTTTTAGCATACTTCGGCTTGCTGCATCATCATCTATAATAAAATATCTCAGTTTAATTCAACCCGCTTTCTTATGTTACTAGTTGGAATATGTATTCGGAAAATGGTTCTATTTGCAGAGGATTCTATTTTAATTTGGCCTTCTAGCGAATGTACAATGTCTTGTACATGGGAAAGGCCAATGCCAGTTGCGGCCACACCGTGATCATTATATTTAGTCGTATAACCTGGTTCAAAAATAAGAGACAAGTTCTCATCTGCGATTCCTTTTCCTGTATCCTCTACAATGAATACAGTATTTGCAGACTCATTAATGGCTTGAATATCAATTGCCCCTATGCCCTCGATGGCTTCGACTGCATTTGCAGTGAGATTATTTAATATCGCAAGGAGGGGAATTTGCTGAGCTGTCTCAAAATCAATGGATGTCTTTAGCTGAAAGGTGATTTCTTTCCCTAACAAATCACTATATTTTTCATTTGATATTGCTACGATACCGAGAACATCAGAAAGATAGACCGCATCTGTTTTCTTTTGCGATGAAATTTTTGCTAGTCCAGAAAGAATTCGCTGCGAATCTTTTTTCACTTCATGTATTTCTTGTGCGATGAGCAATGCTTGCTTACTCAACTCTGAAAGATTGTGCCTTTTTAATTTTCGATATAAATCATGGCTCGATCCTGTAATCTGTTCAATATGATCGATCGACTTTTGTAAATAAAGAGTTTCTGCATATAATTCTGATCCAACCTCGAGCATTTCTTGCATCTGTTTTTTTTGCTCAGAAATCGTAATGGAACTATATATTCCTACTACAAAATAGCTTCGGAGTAAAGCTACACCGCTAAGCATTAACCATTCTTGCAGATTAATGTTCGAATGATGGATAAGCAAATAGCGCATAAGATGCTCGGCGCTGTTTCCAATGAATTCGAAGCAGGCAGCGAAAACTCCAAGGAGAAGAGGAGAGGATTTGTAATTATTAATATTAATAATGCTAAATCCTAAAGCAAACAAGAAATAATACAGAAAAGCTGGGAAATGACTCTCAAAGCTTAGCCCAAAAGAAACATGGTTGAACACCAAATCCTCACAGGTACGCAAACTAATAACAGTCATTCCTGTAATGACCCCTGTACGAATTAAAGATACTGGAGGAAAAATAAGAATCAGCAAAAAAAAAGCAATACTGCCTAATCCGAATCGAAAATCCTCCCCATAAAAAGGGACCACTTTGACCTCACTTAAGAGAGCAGTTAAGATTGCAGTAAGAAATAATGGAACCCATTTAATTCTGATAATATTTCTATTGAATATGTATGTGGAAAGCATTGAATTCTCCTAATAGGGGTAGTGCCCCAACTGATTAAAGTTTCATTTTATTATAATCTAATCCTATATCAAAAGGAATTCACAATGAAAAAAGGTGGATACATTAGAATTCCCCTAATGCGTCCACCTTTTTTCTATTAAACAACGCCCTGTACAATCATAGCATTAGCGACACGAATAAAGCCTGCGATGTTTGAGCCGATAACTAGATTACCTGGATAGCCATATTCTTCAGCCGCATTGACTGTGTTGCGGTAAATATTTTTCATGATTTGATGAAGTTTTTCATCTACTTCTTCAAATGTCCATGCAATTCTTGCGCTATTCTGAGACATTTCGAGTGCTGAAACAGATACTCCACCGGCATTTGCCGCTTTTCCTGGTGCAAAGAGGATGTCATCCTTTAGAAACACATCGATCGCCTCTAGGTTAGACGGCATATTGGCTCCTTCACCGACAGCTTTGACACCATTGGCTACAAGAATTTTTGCAGAGCACTCATCTATTTCGTTTTGAGTTGCACATGGAAGAGCGATATCACATGGGATCGACCAGATGCCAGAACAGCCTTCAACATATTGTGCATGAGGGTGTTCATAAACATATTCATAGATTCGCTTGCCCTCAACCTCTTTTATGCGTTTAACAGTTTCAAGATTTAACCCATTTTCATCATAAATATATCCATTAGAATCACTGCATGCTACTACTTTAGCGCCTAATTGCATGGCTTTTTCAATCGCATAAATTGAAACATTCCCTGATCCAGAGACAATCACGGTGCTTCCGTTAAAGCTATGGCCTTTATCTCTTAACATTTCTTCAACGAAATAGACAAGTCCATATCCAGTTGCTTCTTTACGTCCTAAACTTCCTCCATATTCAAGCCCTTTGCCAGTTAATACACCAGCTTCATAGGCTCCGCAAAGTCGCTTATATTGACCGAACATATAGCCAATTTCTCTTGCGCCAACTCCAATATCTCCTGCTGGCACATCAGTATCAGGACCAATATGCTTATATAGTTCAGTCATAAAGCTTTGCGTAAAACGCATGATTTCTCCATCTGATTTTTCCTTCGGATCAAAATCTGCCCCGCCTTTTGCTCCTCCAATTGGGAGACCAGTTAAGGAATTTTTGAAGATTTGTTCAAAACCGAGGAATTTAATGATGCTGGAATTTACGGTAGGATGAAAACGAATGCCGCCTTTATAGGGGCCGAGGGTACTGCTGTACTGGACGCGAAATCCGCGATTTACTTGTACCTTTCCTTTATCATCAGTCCATGGAACACGGAAAGTAATGACCCTTTCAGGTTCAACAATTCTTTCGAGAATGTTTTGATCCATATATTTCGGGTGTTTAGAGAATACAGGTAAAAGTGAATCAAAGATTTCTTCAACAGCTTGATGAAATTCTGATTCAAACGGATTTCTGATTTTCACCTTTTCAAATACTTCATTTACATAATTAACGGCTACTTTGGATTCGTTTTTTTTCACTTCCTCTATAGTTTGCATAATGATCATTTCCCCTCTGTATAAATTAATTGTTTATTAGATAACAATATTTGGATATTTTTAGAATTTATAACCAAATAAATGGATTTTCTATTAAAGAAATTTTATAATGAAAAAATAATCTAAACAATATGAATTTTAGATAAGAACAATGCCGCTGTGAGATGAATCGGGGGAGATGGGTATATATGGAATTAAGACAAATACAGTATTTTATGGAGGTTGCAAAAAGGGAGCACGTGACTGAAGCTGCAGATGCGCTCCATGTAGCACAATCAGCGGTTAGCAGGCAGATCTTTAATTTAGAAGCAGAGCTCGGAGTCGATTTATTTATTCGCGAGGGCAGAAATGTTCGGTTAACACCAATAGGAAAAATATTTCTCGAGCACATGGAGGAAGCGATGCATGTGATAGAAAGTGCGAGACGTGAAGTAGATGAATATTTGGACCCGGAGAAGGGGACGATTCGGATTGGATTCCCAAGCAGTCTTGCTGCATATACACTGCCGACTGCTATTTCTGCCTTTAGCAGGAAGCATCCGGAAGTGAAATATCAGCTGCGTCAAGGCTCTTATCAAAGTTTAATAGATGGGGTAAAAAAGGGAGATATCGATATGGCACTCCTTGGTCCAGTTCCGAAAGATGATAAAAAAGTGCTGGGAAATATTTTATTCACAGAAAAAATAGTCGCTCTATTGCCAGTTAGGCATCCTCTAGCGGATCGGAAGTCAATCAAATTAAGCCAATTAAGGGATGACTCCTTCGTCTTATTTCCAAACGGCTATATTTTGCGTGAAATTACTGTAAATGCCTGTCAGCAGCAAGGTTTTCAGCCGAATGTGACATTTGAGGGAGAGGATATAGATGCGATAAAAGGCTTAGTTTCAGCCGGTCTCGGTGTAACGCTAATTCCCGAAATCACATTGATTGACAGTTTGCCCCGTCAAACAGTAAAAATCCATATCGAACCTCAAGTCACAAGGACGGTAGGGGTGATTATACCGACTGATCGTGAAATGCTCCCAACTGCGAAGCTATTTCATGAGTTCCTGAATGAATTTTTCAACATGCTGGGAAGTTTTCAAAAATAAAATAATAAAGGGTGAAGGTATATGTATCAAAAACCATATGCAAATGAATATCCTGCTTATTTTTCAGCTTATGTTAATTTAGTGCCAGAGGGAGAAATGATTCTTTTATTAAATGAGCAGTTGAAGGAAACGGTGAATGCGATTAAAGATGTGACAGAAAGACAGGGTCAATTTCAATATGAGTCTAATAAATGGACGGTAAAAGAAGTGATTGGACATATGGCAGACACGGAACGTATTATGGGTTATCGGATTCTTTGCATTGCAAGAGGCGAAACGTCTCCGCTTCCGGGATTTGACGATAATCTTTATGTCCAAAATGGCTCATTTAATCAATTGTCTATGCAGGAACTTCTAGACAATTTTTCAATTGTACGCCAATCCACAATCGTTTTGCTGAAAAGTTTAGATCCTGCTGCATGGCTGAGGAAAGGAAATGCTAATGGCTCTGAGATTACAGTCCGTGCGATTGCAAGTGTTATAGCAGGACATGAGCTTCATCATCGAAATATTTTGCATGAGCGCTATTTCATGTCCAGTGAATTTCCATCTAATTAAACTATTACTATAAAAAAACACGATGAAGCTCTATATTAGATCTCCATCGTGTTTTTTAAACTTTTTACTCTAACCCTTCAATTAATATTTCCTTTGCAGGGGAGAAGTCTTCACCCGTATCCAAGTAAATTACCCTTACTATGTCACCTTCCTGGAGATAAATAGCCATTGGGCTGCTCTCTGAAGAAATTACGTAGTTTTTTCTGTTATCTAGGAGGAATGACACAATCGTGAAATCTCCAGTCTTCTCTTTATAAACCCGTACTACGGTTCCGTTTACTTGTTTTTCCTCGGCCTTAGAGCTTCCGTCTACAGTGCCGCCG
The DNA here is from genome assembly GCF_036965085.1 of Bacillus sp. JJ1532. Lineage (NCBI taxonomy): Bacteria > Bacillati > Bacillota > Bacilli > Caryophanales > Bacillaceae > Bacillus > Bacillus sp. JJ1532. The sequence goes on along the minus strand of NZ_JBALOW010000033.1, from coordinate 48,991 downwards.
CCTCTCTGGAGAGCTGTTTTGTACAGCTTTAAGGCTTCGTTTGGCGTATTTCCATACACGGAAATTTCCGGATTAGCTGCTGAAACAATAAAGTAATTTTGTAAAAATCCGTTAGAATCGAGCACTGGCGTAAGCCAGCTTGCTTCTCCATAGAAGTTATACAGGACAGGCATCTCACCATCCCATTTCTTTTCTATAAATTTCTTCTCAATGATTTGTAAAGCACCTTGGGAGTCCATGTAGGATTCTTCAAGATTACCAGTATAATAAGTCGCTTCACCGGTTCTTGAGTTGGTCAGGGAATACCCAAGCATCGAATCCACACCTTCTTTCGGACTCGTAAAATCGGTAAAGTAATACATATCGCCTTTTTCATCAAAGATGGGACTAACATTTGCTTCAGTGCCTTCATCTGAAGGAAGCTTTACATCCCTTTTGCCAAATACACTATTCCAGAATCCGTGAACATAATTTCCGAAATAGCTATTTTGTAAGCTGACGGCCTCTGGAGAAACCGCACCATCAATAAATGCCGGCACGTTCGCTAAGCGATATTCCTCCGTATCGCCATTTTTAGGATCCACAATGATAATTCCTTTAACATCAAAACCATTACGGGCTGAAACAAATTCACCAAATGTGCGGATATAATGTGGTTTTCCCTCATCATCAATCTCTAATTGGGCTTCGCCGTAAAAAATATGCTTCGGGTACTGCATCCGAATATGGCGTTCAAGATTTTTATTAAAATATGAAGAAGGAGTGTAAATCATTTCAGTCTGAATAAATTTAGGATTTGCAGAAGAGTCAGTAGCACTAATGGTAAAATACCCTGGAGTTTGTTTCCCATTAATCCATTTGAACAATCCCGAAAACTCAACCGGAGCAATATACACATAATTCCCATTCACCTTTTGAATTTGCAAGTTTCCAAGCTCATAATAGCTCGTATTAGGCACTTGTCCGAAAGCTTTCTTCATTTTATTTCTTGCAAATTGAGGCGGTACACTTGCTGGAGTTTCATTTTCATCAAATGTCTCAATCTCCATTTTTTCCTTCATTTTGGCAATTTCATATTTTTCATCAGCATTGAAGAGGAAGGCAGTTAAGAAAAACCCTCCGACTATTAGACTAGCTAGAAATAGCAGGCCTTTGATCATTCTTTCCTTGCCCGAAGCAAACAACGCTCCACAAAGAGTAACGATAATGGCAAAAAACCAGAAGGACGTCAGGTTGCGATCGAGATTGGTAATATAATAGAAGGAAAAGACAATTATAATGATAAGAACAATGGCTGTAATAAGTGCTGCTGAGTTTGACTTTTTACCATCTATTTTTTTGTTTTTTGAGAAAGGGATCAGCACTAGTGCAGAAGCTAATCCTGCAATAAGTGAAAAGAGAATGACATTGCTCACACAATCACTTCTTTCATAGGAGTTATTATGTTTATTTACGATTGGTCATATGGAAAGGTTTCAATTTGAATTGTAAAACCCCTTAATTAGGCATCATGAACGTTCATGGAACGCGTTTTTCAAGTTATCCATCAAAAACTCAAGCCATTAAGTTTCATGTATAGTGTATCCCATTACAACATCATAAAAAAACACTGTCACGTTTATCTTATTAGAACGACAGATTAATATACTGATAAAAAAAAGGCGGGTGAGGAAGAAATTGAACAGAAATCGGGAAGAGCTCGTGATGGAGTGGTATGAAATATATTATGAAGATGTCTATCGATTTATATTGTTTATGATCCAAGATAAACAAAGCTGTGAGGATTTTGTTCATGATACATTCGTTCGGGCGTATACGGCCTTTGAACATTTTGACAACCGTTCGAGCATTAAAACATGGCTGTTTAGTATTGCCAAACATGTTGTCATCGATGAAATACGCAAACGGCAGCGCTGGAGGCTTTTTAATTCCATTTCTAAAGGGAGTGAAATACCATCTGCTTTTAATGTTGAGCAATATGTGGAAAATAAAGAAATAGTACTGAACCTGATGGAGGCCATCAATCGTTTAAAGTCAAATTATCGGCTTGTCATTATTCTAAGAAAGATAGAAGGCTTTTCAACAATTGAAACGGCGGAAATACTAAATTGGTCTGAGGTTAAAGTCCGAAAAACACTGTCTAGGGCATTGAAGTTACTAAAAAAAATGCATGACAAAGAAGGTGGTGAACAATTTGAACAATCAATCTAATGACCAATGGAAGCAATTGAAACATTTTCGACCAACACACAATGAGAAAAATGCTTTAAGAGAGAGGCTTTTACAAACACTATATAATCAACCAATTATTCGTTCTCCAAAAAGAAGTTACAAATGGAAAGCACTCATTTCCACTTGCCTGTTCGTCCTAATTTGCAGCGGGTTTATTTGGAAAGTAATTTCCGAAAGTACTCAACCTCGTACTGCTGAGCGTAGAAATGCTGAGGAGCAGCCGATTGGGATGAACAATAAATTTACATGGGAGCTACAGGATGTTTATATAGAGAAGTTATCAAATGGCTGGGAAATCTATTCGGAAATTACTTCCAGTAAAGTTGGGAACATTGATGTTGTAACAGAAGAGGAGATGAATCAAATTACTTCTGCTATAACAATTGAAGAAATTGTAGAATTACAAAGGTTTCCATACCCAACCCACATGATTATTGAGCATTTGAAAATAAGGGATACAATTCAGCGGTTTCATTTCTTCATTCCAATTGAAAATGAGGAATTTGCTCACTTTACATTTGATTATCCCAAGATTGAACATGAGAAAATTTTTCAAGCAATGAAAACTCTGAAAATCGAAGATGTAGAGCCTGCTAAGAGTAAAGAATAAATATTTGTTAAACATGCTATAGTATTGTACTCTATCCTGCCAGCCATGAAGCGATTTCGATTATTCTAATATGGAAGTTTATATTTTAAGATGTTCCTCGTAAAGGAGGAATGCCTTTTTTTTACTCATAGGGAACAATTATCAAAACGGCTTTCATTGCAGGATCATACTCCGTCACATATCCTTTCTCTGCCGAAAAAAACGTTTTTAATATTTTGCTAATATATTTTATTGGTCAACTATATAGGTATCCCTCTTTAGAACTCTTTTTAATCTATCCTCCTTTGGTACCCGTTTTAGATATTATCATCATTTTGCTTTGGGCAAGGCATGAGAATAAAAAGAGAGCTGCAGCAGAATAGGCACAAATTTCAAGAAAAAAGCGGATCCAATCTCCAAGGTTTTGGAAATTGCTTTCAATGGGAATGTTGGAAATTATAAATGATAGAATACGCATTCACTGGATAAATACAAGCATTGTTGTTATTTTGATGCTTATCTTAAAATTTGCGTTAACGAAAACAATCATATAGAAGATAAGACAAAGGGATGAAATAAAATGCCCTTTGTCTTTTTCGTTCATTCAGCAATCTTAAGAGGGAAAATTACCTTTATTAGAAAATATAGATAAATACTGTCACATTTCTTTACCTAATACGACTGATATATAGTCAAGTGAAAAAGGCGGGTGAGGAAGAACTTGAATAAGAATCGGGAAGAACTCGTAATGGAGTGGTATGAATTATATTATGAAGATGTTTACCGATTTATATTGTATATGATTCAAGATAAGCAAAGCTGTGAGGATTTTGTTCATGATACATTCGTTCGGGCGTATACGGCCTTTGAACGTTTTGACAACCGTTCCAGCATTAAAACATGGCTGCTTAGTATTGCCAAGCATATTGTCATCGATGAAATTCGCAAACGGCAGCGCAGGAGGCTTTTTAATTCTATTTCTCAAGGAAGAGAGGTGCCTTCTGCCTTTAATGTTGAGCAATATGTGGAAAATAAAGAAACCGTGCTGAACCTGATGGAGGCAATCTATCGTTTAAAGTCAAATTATCGGCTTGTCATTATATTAAGGAAGATAGAAGGCTTTTCAACAATCGAAACTGCGGAAATATTAAATTGGTCTGAGGCTAAGGTGCGGAAAACATTGTCGAGGGCATTGCAGGATCTTAAAAAAATGAATGAAGGTGGTGAGCATGTTGAGCAATCAGTATGACGATCAATGGAAGCAATTGAAAAATCTAATGCCAACCCAAATGGAGAAGGATGCTTTAAGAGTTAGACTTAGGCAATCAATAAAGAATCCATCTGTTAACCGTTTCCCAAAGAAAAATTACCAATGGACAGCCATTTTAGCATCATGTGTGTTTATGCTTATTTGTGGAGGGGTTATTTGGAAAGTAATATCAGATGGGACAGGACCGCATACTGCTGAGCCTAGAAATGCTAAAGAACAGATGGAAAATCCATTCAGCTGGGGGCTTAAAGACGTTTACATCGTGCAGTCATCCAATACTTGGGATTTCTATTCAAAAGATTCTTCTGCTAAAGTGGGAGAGGCTTCAATTGTAGATGAGGAGGAAATGAAAAGGATAACTGCTTCTTTACCGATGTTTGTCAAAGAAGAACTAGAGAATTTCCCATACCCAACAACCTTGAATATTGAGCATGTAAAAATGATGGATACAGCGATTAGATATCACTTCTTTGTTCCAATGGAAAATCAGAACTTTGTTCATTTTAGTTTTGATTATCCGAAGCTTGAACATGCTGAAATTTTCCAAGCGATGGCTACGTTGAAAATTGAAGGAAAATCTCCCAAACAGTCTGAACAACCAATATATGTGAAACATGGCTATGGAGCAATGATATTTCCAGTCGGGCTGGAACCCATTTCCCTTTCACCGAGCGAAGAATTATATTATTGGGAAGAAGCTTCTTTTAGCGCGTATCATCAATATTTAGACAAAATTTCAGAAGGGCATTGGAAAAGGGAATCGTCTAAGGGGGAAACAACCACATTTGTTTCTGGCAATGGAATGGAGATAGTGTCAATCACTTTAAAAGATAAAAACTTAATATACGAATTTACTTATCTTCATGACGAAGAACAATGAAATCAGTACTTAGAGACCAATCCATTTTTGAAAATTGGTCTCTTTTTTTAGGAAATGGCTTTTAAAGAGTGATGGTCCAGTCAGCATTTTTTGCTGGATCACACACTGAAACATATTGGTCTTCTGCAGGAAAATAGCGTTTTTCATATTTTTTTAAGATAGCAGTCTCATCTCCGATATATAGGTCCCTTTTTAGAACCCTTTTTAATCTTTCCTCCTTAGGAACATCGATATATATAACATAATCCAGAAAAGGCCTTACTTCCTCTCGCTGTAAAAAAACCCCTTCAATAAACAAAATGGTGTCCAAATCTATTTTTAAATGGTTCAGCAAATATTCATCCTTTTCTTTGTCATATAACTCAATTTGTTTATTAATCGGATGCCCCATTTGAATGGGGGACAAAATTTCGCTTATAAGGTAACCATATCTCCACTGTATATGGTAATAACATTCCCAATCACTAATTGCATCGTTGTAGCGAACGGATTTGGGGTGAATAAAATCATCTATGTGCAATACAAAAATTTTCATACCTTTGTTCCGAAGGTCTTTTTCTAGAAAACTCGTAAAGGTTGTTTTCCCTGATCCGCCTAAACCATCAATTCCTAATATAAAAATACGATTCTTTTCTTTAGTCTTGAGGATTTTTTCTATTTCCATTTCTCCACTCCTAATGAGCCGTCATCACTAATCTATGTAAAATATAACATTTAACATGCAGTTGAGGGGATATTAGTCAGGATTCTTTCGATTAGTAGAAGTTCATGACACAAAGGATATGCTTGTATAGATATAGCTTAAGGTTAACCATCCCTTTTGTTCGCGAAAAACAAAAAAGACTTAGTTCACTGTTAGTTTGTGAACAAGTCTTTTAATTTGTGTAAATAGAATATTTGAATTATGTACAATTTCTAAAGGTTTTAGTTATTAATAGAATGGTTCAAGAGAGATTGAGTTCATTATTTAAAGCTATCTCTAAATCCAATCAGAATTTAAGGAAATGGAAACTTATTCTAATTTTTTGTTGCATTCTAAAAAGTTAGAACATATAATAAATTTAAATCGACCAAAAAAATTAGGGTGGTAAGGAAAATTGGATTCTCAACAAAATATGATGGAAATCAATCTAGAACAGCAAAAATTAATTTCAAGTCCATTAAGAGTGAAAATTATTTACTTGCTTGACGAACGTCCAATGACGGCAAAGCAGGTGGCAGATGAAATGGGAAAAACAGCCGGCAGTATTCATTATCACATTCAGCAGCTTTATCATGGCGGAATCCTTGAAATTGCGGAAACGAAGGAGAATAGGGGAATTATCGAGAAATATTACCGCTCAAAAGCAACCCATTTTAAGTTAATTGACGAGAATGCTCCTATTCAGGAAAAAAAGACACGTAAGAGGGGATCAAGTTTATCACTTACAGACGAAGAGTTGAAAGAATTTGAAGCAGATTGGGACCAACTCATATTAAAATATTTAAAGAAAACAGTTAAAAGTGATAAAGAGCGCACACCTTATCAAATTTCCTGTCAGTTTGAAAAGCTAATGGATGAGGAGGAGAATTAAATGGCAGGATCGATACAAAAGAATCTTATCCTGTTTCTAATCGGTAAAATGACGGCGGTTCTAGGCTCATCGATTTATGGCTTTGCAATCGGATTGTATATTTTAGCAAAAACAGGTTCAAGCCTTAACTTTGCTATTACGCTGCTTTTAAGTGCTTTGCCAAGAATAGTGCTCTCCCCGATTGCTGGTACATTGAGCGATCGCTTGAATAGGAAGATGATGATTATAACATCTGATTTTGCCTGTGCAATTTGGCTCGTAATTGTCTTTTTCATATTTACCTTTCTTTATCCGGAAATTTGGGTCCTATATTTAGCAACAGCTGTCCTTAGTATCCTCAACACATTTTACTCCAATGCTGTCACATCAGCGATCTACAACATGGTTGGCCCAGATTATTTGCAAAAGGCGATGTCCTTAAATCAGGCAGCCGCTTCCCTTTCCGCTATCCTAGGACCTGTCCTTGGTGGTATATTCTTCGGACTCTTTAACATTACTACTTTCATGATAATTAATATTATTACTTTTACGATTTCAGGATTGGCAAGTGTTTTCATTCAATATGATTTATTTGCAGAAAAAAAGGAGAAAACTAATGGCAACTCTGTGTTAACAGATTTGAAATTAGGATTTATCTACGTTAAGAATCAACCTTTTATTAAGAATTTAATTTTGATTTGTATTTGGCTTAATTTCTGGTTTGCGGTGTTTCCAGTTGCCATCCCGTATCTAGTTCTAACCATTCGAAAGATGGAGTCCATTCAGCTTGGCATTATTGAAGGAACCTTCTCAGTCGGCATGATGGTGATGGCTATTATTCTATCAACCCGGCCAGAGATCAAAAGAAAGGAACTTAGCATTTTTGGCGGGTTGATCGCTATGTCGACCGTTCTAATTTTATTGGGATTGCCGAACGTTCCAGGTATGACGCATATCTCAAATACACTTTTCTTTCCTTATTTAGTCATCATGGTTTTCCTGCTGTCTACTTTTATTATGCTGATCAATATGCCCATTATGGTTCTACTCCAAAAGAGCACACCAGATGAATACCGAGGACGAGTCATGTCTCTCCTTGAAACAGGTGCAAGCGCCATGACACCGCTTGGCTTTATCATCTTTGGTTTCGCTCTTGAAAAGATGCCTGTTTGGATATTACTGGCAGTCTGCGGGCTTAGCATCATAGCTCTAATCCTCTATCATATAAAAAAGAAAACCATTACACCTTATTTACGCGAGGATAACAAACCTAAAGAAGTTGCATTGGAAGGGTAAGAGGCAAGTTTTACAATTAGACAAAAAAACAAACATTTTTTTATTTCTACTTTATTTGTTGTTTTGGCAACGATTATTATGACTGTTCAATCCTTTTCTGGTTTACGGATTGTTGGAAAAAACACCGCAGACTATTATTAGGACCCTGTAACATAAAAGGAAGTCAGGCACCCCAAGGAGGTGCCTGATTTTTTTATCAAGAGTTGGAAAACCCCAACATAGGGAGTTTAATGTAAGTGTTTTGAATGGAGAGCAGAAAACACCTTGATAAAGTTTTCTTAAAGTAATTATTCTTTTTTTTCCGGAATTCCGCAGCTCTCGTCCGTACAGCTAGCATCTTCCATGCCTTCTGCAGAAAGGTCCTGGAAAGCAGGAGCAGCAGATTCTTCTTCCCAAACCTTTTGAAGGGCACCCGCAAACGTTTCAGGGGCTTGGGCACCTGAAATTGCATATTTATTATTAATGATAAAATATGGTACTCCTTTAATGCCATACTGCTGGGCAATTGCCTCATCAATCCGTACATCATTAGCAAAGGCAGTTTTATCCTGAACAATTTTCAAAGCTTGATCACGCTCGAGTCCGGCTGATTCAGCAATGTCAGCCAGTACCTCTTCATCGCCTATGTTCTTTGAATCTGTAAAATAAGCGTGAAGGAGCTTTTCAGTTAGTTCTGGTTCTTTTCCATTCTCCTTTGCAAACTTTGCCAGTCGATGGGCATCAAACGTATTGCCATGCTTCATTTCATCAAAACGAAAATCCAATCCTACGCTCGCTGCTTGTTGTCCGACTCCTTCATTTGCCTGTTTAGCTTGTTCAATACTCATTCCATATTTCCCGGCAAGGATTTCGTGAATGCTTTTGCCGTTATATTTAGGAGAGTTTGGATCTAACTCAAAGCTTTTGAATTCAACCTCGACTTGATCCTTATGGGGAAATTGGTCAAGTGCCTGTTCCAATCTGCGTTTCCCAATATAACAAAACGGACAAACAAAATCTGACCAAACTTGAATTCTCATAAATGACCACCTCAATGATATTTTCCCTCATATTAGCATACTCATTAATGAAACCAATAAAAAGATGCTCATCGTTCCAAGCAGTTAAGGTTTAATTTGAATTTATTGTGGGAAAACTTAAAAAATGGGGAAACCTGGATAAACGATTTAAATATAATGATAATATACGCGGGTTGTACAGTAGTTGTTAGCCATTCGTTTTGGAACAGAGACAAAGCCATTTGTAATCTAACTTCACTCCTAACATAATGTGGTGATAAAAGGTGATATATGATCAGGGTGAAAACTTCACGTTTCAAAATTTACAAGAACGAAATTTAACATTTGATATGGTTTTTACAAGAATTCTTAAGTTCATTAATAGGAGTCCATGTGGTCATTACCGATTAATGGTCGGGACGGATTCACAGGTTCATTGTGATCGGACGATTTTTATTACGGGAATTGTGATCCAAAATGAAGGAAAAGGGGCTTGGGCCTGTATTAGGAAACAAATTATTCCTAGAAAAATGCTTCATTTGCATGAAAGAATCTCGTATGAAACCTCACTGACGGAACAGGTAGTAGCCCTTTTTACACATGAGAAGAAGAATGAAATCATTGATCTAGTCCTTCCTTATCTTTACCACGGAGCAACATTTACAATGGAAGGTCATCTTGATATTGGGATTGGACAAAGAAATAAAACACGGGAATTTGTAAAAGAGATGGTTTCAAGAATGGAATCAATGGGAGTAGAGCCAAAAATAAAGCCTGACGCTTTCGTAGCCTCTAGTTATGCCAATCGTTATACAAAGTAACCCAAAAGAAATTAGCTATATTAATAAACTCCAGAAATGGGGTTTTTATTTTTTTGTTCTATACAAACTATAACAAGTTTGTTATATTGAGTATAGAACAGAATGGAGGAGATAGGGTTGATCATTGTTATTGAGCCCCAATCTGATGTTCCGATCTATACCCAGTTAACGAACCAAATTATGGAGGGAATAGCGAGGGGATATTTGAATCCTGGTGATTCATTGCCTTCTGTGCGTGCCTTTGCCGCTGATTTGGGCGTTAATATGCATACAGTGAACAAAAGCTACCATGAATTAGAGAAGAAGGGCATCATTCACATTATCCCTAAATCAGGTGCCGTTATTAATTCTCCGGTCGTAACAATTGAAGTGACCGATCAGCTCTTAAAAGGTTTTAAACCGTTAATAGCAGAAGCATTAGTTTTGGGTCTAGAAAAAGAACAAATTCAAAAACTTGTGGAAACCATTGTTTCGGATTTAAGAGGGGAGTCATGACCCATTGATACAGAAAGGAAGAGGATCAAATGGATTTCTTACTTTTTTTAATCATTATTGTTTTTTTAGTAGCTATCCAAATGGCAACTCCATTTTTAGTTAAACGAAATATTGTATTTGGTGTTTTCATTCCGGATGAATATGATCGGGATGCCAAGTTAATTTCTTATAAAAAAATATATGCATGGCTCATTTTGATCTTTGGTCTAATTGGAGTAGCCATTTATCTTGTATTGGTGCCGAATGGGGATTCAGTCCATTCCAATTTATTATTGCTGCCACTAGTCATTCAATTTAGTCTCATTTTTGTAAGTATTGCGCTTTATTTTTACTTTCATGCAAAAACCATCCAGTGTAAGAAACAGATGGGGTGGGGAGAAAACTTAAAACAATTAAAAGTGACGGATTTATCTGTCCGCTCAAAAGATGAAATGCTTCCTTGGTATCTATACTTACTGCCAATGGTTGTTACTATTGGGATTATTGGTTATTCAATTTTAAAGTACAGTTTGCTTCCTGAGCAAATCCCTACTCACTGGGGACCAAATGGCAAGCCTGATGCGTTTACAGGAAAAAATCCTTTTTCCTCCATCTCATTGCCGCTAATCATGTTAACCATGCAAGTGATGTTTTTAAGTATTAATGAAATGACAAAGCGGTCTGGCATTAAATTAAGTGCCACAAGGACTGAAGCCTCCAGAATTCGTCAGCTCACACTTAGAAAATATTCGAGCTGGTTTATGTTTTTGACCAATATTCTTATTACGTTGCTTTTTTCCTTTTTGCAATTACAAATGATTCATCCTAATTTAGCCGATGGCACTTTATTAATGGCAATTCCCCTCATATTCGTATTTGTCATCCTGATCAGCTCTGTCCTTTTTGCACTTAAAGTTGGAACAGCAGGCGAAAAGACTGATATCAAGTCTTGGGATGGTATTTCCGATTTTGATGAAGATCGATATTGGAAGGGGGGGCTCATTTATTTTAATAAAAATGACCCTTCCATCTTTATTGAAAAGCGTTTTGGGATTGGCTGGACTTTAAATTTTGCTAATCCGATTGGTTATATCATCTTATTTGGACCGCTTGCTATCATTTTGTTCATTTCCTTTTTCGGTTAGCTAATAAATGTAGGAGGGTTAACTTTGAAGAAATTATCATATCTTCTATTTGTGATGTTAAGTGTTAGCTTATTATTGTTGGGCTGCAGCAAGGGAAATAAAAAAGAGGAAGTTGCAAGTGAAAAAGGGGGAAGTTCATTGGAAAGCATTGAGGGAGTATGGGAAGGTGTTATACAAATTCCGAATCAGCCGCTGCCTATTCAATTAGAGTTTTCAACGGATGGCGGCACTTTAAGCATTCCAGCTCAAGGGTTGGACAAATACCCATTTGCAAAAGTGAAATTAACTGATTCAAGCTTGTCATTGGCTATGGAGCTTCAAGGGCAGCATATAACATTTGATGGTAAAGTAGAGAATGAGAAGATTGCAGGTACATTTAAGCAGCAGGGTCAGTCTTTTCCTTTTGAACTAACGAAGGGAACGGCTGAAGAATCTAAAGAAGTTGGCGATCCTGTACAGATGGAAGTAAAGGATGGAACGATGAATGGATTATTGACCACTCCTCAAGGTGAGGGGCCATTTCCTATTATGATTATTATTGCAGGCTCAGGTCCGACTGATAAGGATGGAAACACAACAATATTACCAGGAAAAAATAATAGTTTAAAAATGTTGGCTGAAGACTTAGCGGCAAATGGAGTTGCGAGTATTCGCTATGATAAAAGAGGAATAGGTCAAAATGTAAGCCTAGGAGGAAAAGAAGAAGATGTGCGTTTTGATCATTTTATACAAGATGTAGAATCTTGGGTTCAGTTCGCAAGAGGGGATAATCGTTTCTCAAAGGTCGGCATTATTGGTCATAGCGAAGGCTCTTTAATCGGAATGACTGCAGCTAGTAAAACGAATGCGGATACGTATATTTCAGTTTCAGGTGCAGGCAGACCGGCCGATCAAGTACTGATTGAACAGCTAGAAGCTCAGCTTCCGGCAAACCAGCTACAAGAGTCAAAGGACATTTTGGATAAATTAAAGCATGGTGAAATAGTTAAATCTGTCAGTACAGAATTGCAATTCTTATTCCGTCCATCTATTCAGCCATACATCATTTCATGGCTCCAGTATAATCCTCAGGAACAATTGAAAAAATTGGAGTGCCCTGTTTTCATCATAAACGGTACACACGATCTTCAAGTTCCTGTTAAGGAAGCTGAGGCATTGCATGCAGCCAAACCAGATTCCGAGCTATTTATCATAGAAGGAATGAACCATGTTCTTAAGGATTCGCCTAAGGACCCAGAAGGTAATAGCGCAACATACACAAATCCTGATTTGCCATTGGCTGATGGCCTAGTGGAGCGTCTGATGGAGTTCTTAGAAAAAAATAATGTATTGGAAAAATAAAAGACAGGGGCATTCTCTTTGTGAGAGTGCTCCTGCTTTTGTTTGTGCTTGATTATTTACGTATTTTCGGGTTGTTCTCTAATTGTAAGCATGTTCCTCAATTTTGGCAGCTACAGCTTCAGTCAGTTCTGAAGTTGTTTCAGGAAGCGAGGTTGTTAATATCGAGTTTGCGACCTTTGCCAGCATTCCTTCGGCTGTAATATCAAGGCAGCCTGTCATAAGTACCTTCGAGTTTCCTTTTTGCTCCGCTAAAAAATATCCGTGGCCCGTAAATTTTTCATTTAGCCCCTTTAAGTTAAATGTCACTTTAGAAGGCTCTTCCCAGCCTGTAATATCAACCTTTAACTCAATTTTCTTCTTCATGAAACCAATATCACTTTTAAAGCACCATGTGGACTCTTTATCACTGAGAATCTGATGTTCAATATATCCGGGTACAAGTGGAGCCCAGTTATTAATATGACTCACAAAATCCCATACAGTCCGAATAGGTGCATTTACTTCAATTTGATGATTATAAATCGGCATGTTTTCCGCCCCTTTAGAAATTATTCATCGTTGCCTTACATGAAAATGTATTCAGATTAAACAAAAGGTATTCCCTTAAGAGTGCAATGCACCCCAAATAGACACTTTTTCATAAACTGTCCACCAAGGGTGCCTGGCACCGTTTTTTTTGAAAAATAATTCTAATGACCTATCGAAGTTAGGAGGAAGGACTCAAGGGTTATCAGTGAGGGATACAGAATATTTCCAATGTTATACATAATAGGGTACTGGAGGTGTGTCTTGTAAAGAGGCAACACAACCAACATCAAAGGAGATGAAAGGATCAATGTTAAAGAAGAATATGAAAGTTTTTCTATTGGCACTAGTACTATTATTAGCATTTTCGCCAATGGGTGCAGGTGCTGCTAATAAAGCGGAAAGCAAATCAGCTGCTCAACTGGCACAATTAGTCGGAGAGTTTGATTTTTCGTCATCGAACAGAACAAGTGTAATTGTTGAATTAACAGAGCCATCCATAGTGGAAGCAAAGCATAAAGGAAAGAGCCAATCCAAGGCAAATCTTGCTAACACTCGTAATCAAGTAAAATCAGATGTTAGCAATGTAGCAAAAAGCTCTCAAGTTATTCGTGAATATGATTATGTATTCTCTGGCTTCTCTGTCGAACTTACAGAAAATGAAATTCCTGCTTTATTATCTGTGCCTGGAGTAAAAGCAGTTTACCCGGATGTCGAATATCAGGCAACTAGCTTAGGAGAAGGGGAAATGATTTCCTCTGAGGAGTACAGCCCAAATATGCTCAATAGTGCACCGCATATTGGCGCCAACGAGGCTTGGGAATCAGGATATACAGGAAAAGGTGTCACGGTTGCGGTTATCGATACAGGGGTTGATTATACCCATCCGGATTTAGCAAATGCTTTTGGCAGCTATAAAGGCTGGGATCTAGTCGATAATGATAATGATCCACAAGAAACACCAGCTGGCGATCCTAGAGGTGATGCAACCACTCATGGTTCGCATGTTGCAGGTACAGTTGCGGCTAATGGCCTTATTAAAGGGGTAGCTCCTGAAGCAAATTTACTTGCTTACCGTGTTTTAGGTCCTGGCGGCCGCGGGACAACGGCTAACGTAATCGCAGGAATTGAAAAAGCAGTTCAAGATGGCGCAGACGTTATGAACCTATCTCTAGGAAACTCTTTAAATGATCCAGATTATGCAACAAGCATTGCATTAGACTGGGCAATGGCTGAAGGCGTTGTTGCTGTTACATCCAACGGAAACAGCGGTCCGAATAACTGGACAGTCGGTTCACCAGGAGGGGCCCGAGATGCCATTTCTGTAGGGGCAACACAGCTTCCATATAATGTATATAATTCTTCTATCTTCACATCTGAGGGTGTAGATTATCCTTCAGCAAAAGTAATGGGCTTTCCAAATGACCAAGCTCTTACAGATCTTAATGGACAAACTTTAGAATTTGTTCATGCCGGATTTGGTTCTCCTGAAGAATTTGTTGGAAAAGACTTTGATGGAAAAGTAGCTTTAATTAGCCGCGGTGCAGGAATTGCATTTGTTGATAAAGCTACTGCCGCTAAAGAAGCTGGGGCCGTCGCAGCGATTATTTATAATAATGTTGCTGGAGAAATTGTACAAGTGCCTGGCACTGATGTTCCAACTATTAGAACAACTTTAGAAGATGGTAATAAATTATTAGCCGAATTAGAAAAAGGCAATAATAAAGTGACATTTAACATTAATTTCGCCAATCGTGTTGGGGAAACAGTAGCTGATTTTTCTTCGCGTGGTCCAGTCATTTCTACATGGATGATTAAGCCGGATGTTTCAGCACCTGGCGTAAATATCGTAAGTACGGTTCCGACTCATGATCCATCTAACCCACATGGATATGGAGCTAAGCAGGGAACGAGTATGGCATCTCCACATGTTGCGGGTGCTGCTGCTCTTATTCTGCAGGCAAACCCGAATTGGAGTGTTGCTGATGTGAAGGCAGCTCTAATGAATACGGCTCAGAATCTTATCAATCCTGCTACTGGCCAAGCTTATCCGCATAATACGCAGGGGGCTGGAAGCATTCAGGTTTTAGATGCGATTCAAACAAAAACACTTGTGACTCCTGGAAGCCACTCTTTTGGAACTTTCTATAAAGATAAAGGGAAGCAAGTAGAAAAGCAGCATTTTACAATTAAAAACCTATCTTCTGAGCGCCAGACTTATAGCTTCGAAGTGAAAATGAACACTGATGCAATTAAAGTTTCGACGAGCAATAATTTAAAAGTAAATCCTGGACAATCCCAAAATGTTAACTTAAACGTACAAGTTGATGCGGGATCCCTAGAACAAGGCTATTATGAGGGCACAATCACGATTAGCAATGGCTCTGAAACGCTCGATTTACCAACGATTCTTTTCGTAAAAGAGCCAGACTATCCTCGTGTGCAATACCTTGGAGCCGGTCAAAATGGCGATGGGCAAATTGAAATTGAAGGATACTTCCCAGGTGGAGCAGAGGAAGTTGAATTATTTGTCTATCTATCCAACAAAGATGGCCAACCGTTAGGTTATTTAGGAGATATTGCTCTTTATAAGGATGTAAAGGCAGGCTACACAACCTTCAAATGGGATGGAATACTTGCAGATGGAACTAAACTTCCAGCTGGGTATTACAATATTTATGCCTACGCAACCTACCTAGGTCAATCAGATTTAGCAGGCACAAATATTTTAATCAAATAAATGATTGAAAAAAGGTCATCGTTCCCATTTGGAATGATGACCCTTTTACCTTGAAGGATTTGCTGTGCATAATACAGCAACTTACATAAAAAATCATGCAAACAATAAAACTCTAAAGAGGTGAGCCTGACTTTTCCTTCAATTCCTCATACCATAATTTCGTTTTGTCAGGATCTTTATCATTGATGAAGATTTTCTTTTTCTCCATTTCAATATAGATATATGGCGAAGAGCCTTTTTGAATAAAGAGAAGGCTGCTGCCGTAGTCCTTAATTTTAAAATGGCCTTTTGATAGTGTTGGCAGCCCAACACCGTTCGTCCTTAATGTAACTTCAGGCATACTATCCATTAATTCAATCCGTTTAATATCAGTCGTTCTCCATTCATCCCCATACATGCCCGTAATTTCAAAACGATTATCATGAACCTTAAGTTCATAGCCTTGATAGCTATAAACGGTGAGAGCAATTATAGAGCCAATTACGGCGACAAAAAGCACAGTGCTAATGATATAGCTTCGCTTTCTCTTACTTAGTGTTTCATACTTTGATAAATAAATGAGTCCGCCCATTAATAAAATTAGCATGCTTCCAAATTGAGCTTCCATTGCATATTTAAAGGAAGTAAAGGAAAGCGGAAGTAGAAGAACCATGACAACGGCAGTAATCAATAATAGGCTCCCGGTTTTCTGTGGTAAACGATTTGCAATTAGCTGCTGCTTTTCTTCTTCTGTACGAGAGGAGAATCCAGAAATAAGATAGTAAGCTTTCTTATAGCGAATGGCCCAGCCTATTAAACTGAAAATGATTATGAGGATGAGTTGTGAAATGATAAGTCCCCACATAAAATCTGCCTCCTTTTGAAAACTCTATTAATTATATACAAACATTGGTAAAAATAGGAGGCACTTATATTATTTTATTAAGCCAATCGAAATAAGTATTATTAACTATTTATTTTCCTAATAAAAGGTACCAAATCCTTATTCAGAAAATATAGACTATTTCATATGATTTATTTAGGAAATAGAAATATTTTAAAGGAGTGGTGTATTTGTTAAAGGTCTTATCTAGTTCTGCATTAGCACTAACATTAATTGGAAGTACTGTTTTTTCAGCGGGGGTCAATAAAGATGTAACCGCGA
Source organism: Bacillus sp. JJ1532 (assembly GCF_036965085.1). Lineage (NCBI taxonomy): Bacteria > Bacillati > Bacillota > Bacilli > Caryophanales > Bacillaceae > Bacillus > Bacillus sp. JJ1532. Next base: position 31,983 of record NZ_JBALOW010000033.1, on the reverse strand, counting down.
AAGAGAAGAGTACATATAATCTTAATTTAGCTCATTATGTAGGAGCTTCACCTGAACTTGCAAAGCAGGCAAAAAGATTTGGACTCGATCTTTCAAAAGTCGACCCTGCTGAAAAAGCAGCTAAGCATGGGACGAAGTTTCAGCAAGCTGGGAATAATCATGTTGCTTATAGAAATGCAGAGGGGGATATTCCTGTTCTAGTCATTCTAGCAAAATATAAAGATGGTGATGAGCCTGTCGGGGATATGCCTGGACAAGTTCCGGCCCATTATTATGAAGATTTAATTTTCGGAACGGAATATAATCCATATGAGCTTGAACAGTTTAAACAGTATGCTGAGTTTAATGGAGAGAAGGCTCCAACAAATCGAACGATGCAAAATGTTTACAAAGAATCAAGTAATGGAAAAGTAAATCTTGTCCGTAAAGAAAATACGGAATTTGTGTGGGTTGAAATGCCGAAGGGAGCTTCCTACTATTTAGACCAAGAGGGGAATTATGCCGAAAGTGGGAAATATGTCCTTGGGAATGAAAATGGGGATGCCCATATGGGTGAATTTGTTCGTGATTTATTGAAGGCAGCAGATGAGCAAATAGATTTCTCCCAATATGCGGAAAATGGAGAGGTGCCTAATATTTTTATCGTCCATGAAGGAACTGGGGCTGAATTCAGCAGGGATCCTGCACAAATCTGGTCTCATAAATGGAACCTATTAAGTGCTATGTATTATGGAAAGTACTATGAAACTGGTAAACCTGCAGATGTTCACGCAGGGCTGAGCCAAGGTGAGTGGATTAATAAAACAATAGCTGAAGACATGACTTATGATGGCGTAGTCGTAAACAACTATAATATTCAGCCAGCCATTGGCGGAAATGTTTCCGGATTTGATACAGCTACTGGTAAATATGATGAATCTAAGATAACAGGCCCATTCCCAGCACAAACAGGGGTGTATGCACATGAATTCGGTCATGCTTTAGGATTGCCTGATTTCTATGACACGGTTTATTCATCTGAGGGAGTTGGAAACTACTCCATGATGGCAGGCGGCTCATGGATGCGCTATCCAGAAAATGCTGCTTATTCTGGGAACTCTCCAACGCATTTTGACCCATTCTCAAAAATTTTCTTAGGCTGGGCAAATCCAATTGAAGTTTCACCAGAAGATGGAATTCAGGAAATTACTCTTCCTCCGATCAGCCAAGCTTCTGCTAATAATGGAATTGTAAAAATGGCAGTCCCAGGCTCAAATGAAACAGAATACTTCCTATTTGAAAATGTCCAGCAAGACGGGTTTAATAAAGGGTTAATTCGCCAAGGCCAAGAAGCTCACGGATTAGTTGCATGGCATGTGGATGAAAATATCATTAACCTTTATCAAACTGCAGGCTTTCGGCCGAACAATGTGGAAAACTGGATGAACAAGCGCTTCCAGTACAATCAGTCTGAAACGGCAAGTGATGGAACAGTTGTGACACATTATGGTCTCTCTGTCCTTCAAGCTGACGGAAAATATGATCTCGAGAAAAATGTAAATCGCGGAGATGTGGGCGACTTCTTCAAAACGGGAAGTAAGCTAACACCTGTTTCAGGTAAGGTTCATACAGGATCCTATTACTTCTGGAAGGGCCAAAACTCAACACCTGGTGATTCCGGAATCCATGTAACCGATATTGTTGAAAATAACGATGGCTCCATTACGGCTAAATTTTTCTACAATTCGAACCAAGGAAATAAATAATTAAAAAACCTGATCCCTTAATTTTTTTTAGGGATTCAGGTTTTTTTTAAGCATTTTAGGATGATTTCATTCTAGCCAAAAATGCTGGACGGACATTTTGAGAGGGAGAGGCTCTTGAAAAGTCCAAGCAGAAATGCTGGACGGACATTTTGAGAGGGAGTAGTTCTTAAAAGTCCAAGCAGTAATTGCTGGAAGAACATTTTGAGAGGGAGTGGTTCTTGAAAGTCCAAGTGGTAATGCTGGATGGACATTTTGAGTAGGAGTGGTTCTTGAAAGTCCAAGCAGTAATGCTGGATGGACATTTTGAGATGGAGTGGTTCTTGAAAAGTCCAAGCAGAAATGCAGGACGGACATTTAGAGTGAAAGAGGCTCTTGAAAAGTCCAAGCAGAGAAGCCGGATGGACATTTAGAGTGGAAAAGGCGTTGAAAAGTCCAAGCAGTTATTATATAAACGAAAAGATGCCACCCCTCCAAAGGGCGGCATCACCTTACTAAATGCTAGATTCATAGATTTTCAGATTTGCATAAATGATTTCTAATGTTGGTGCTTGAATATTTGTGGCTTGTGCACGTTTTAATAAGTAACCGAAAAAATGATCTGCTTCAATTGGGAGCCCCTTTTCCATATCTCTTTGTAAGGATGACTTAAATTCATAGCTAAGTCTCTGTAGTTGAGATAATTGAACTTCTTCAATCTTCTCAGCGACAGGTGCGTCAATGGCTCTCATGATGCTGACTGTCTCCTTAAGAACCTTTTCGATTGTGTTAAGACCAAGCTCCTGTTCGCAAATGGGGCCGCTTGGCGAACGGAATAGGGAAGTAACTCCTGATGCAGTTGTAATAAATAAATATTTATGCCACATTTCCTGCATGATATTTTCGGATAATCGAAAGTTTGCTTGAGTTTCAGATAAGGCATCCTGCAGTTTTAAAATACGTTCTGTTTTCTCGCCATTTCTTTCCCCGAATACAAGGTCATGGGCTTGACTTTTTTGCAAAACTTTTCCGGAGTTGTCAAGGGTAGTTTCAATAAAGCATAAACCTCCAATAACCCGATCCTCCCCGAACACCTCAACAAGCTTTTCAATATGGGCAATCCCATTAAGCAATGGGAGGACCATTGTTTGATCTCCGGCATAAGGCTGGATACTTTCAATGCCGCCATCCAAATGATAAGCCTTCGTTGAAAGGATAATGACATCGAACGGTTCAGCCTTTTCTCCTGATAATAATGTTTTAGGTTTTAGACTCAGATCCCCATGAATACTCTCGATCATCAATCCATCACGGTCAAGCTGCTGTTTTCTTTTCTCTCTAACAAGAAATGTAACATCCTCCCCTTTTTCAACAAGGCGTCCGCCAAAATAACCGCCAACTGCACCTGCTCCTACGACTAATATTTTCATATTTTTAAACCTCCTAAGTAGATCTGCTTCTGCATCTTCTTGATTGTCTTAATATTATAATAATTGATTTTGAAGTTTCTATGAAATGAAAAGTACCATTAATTATTTGCCGGCGGTATGATGACTGGATTAGGACTGCCAGTTCCACCACCATTATAATATTGAGGCACTTTACCAGGATGAAACCAGTCGCCGATTTTGATCTGGTTGGACACCTCAATCGGTTCTTCGATTAAAGGGATAATGACGTTCATATGCACTCTTACATTTATATAGACTTCGAGATACGTATTATTAATGCCTGTTTCCACAATCTTTGTTTCTAAATCTGAAGTGACATCTCCAAGGATTTCTAGCCTGACAGGGATTTCTGGTCCAAGATTGGAAAGTAACGTCATCTGTGTGGCCATACCTAATGGGATATGATAAACAATGCCTTTCGAGCTTTTTGTTTTTTCTTTATCAATATTAATATCATTCTTGAAATTTTCCAGCTGATCTAAATCTCCAGCTTCAACCAAATCTAAATATTCCTGTACTCTAATCGTTAATTCCGAAATGACTTTATTGTACTGGGGGTTAAAACTGTAGCTGGCTTCACCCGCATTTTCATGCTTCACGATTAATTCATTAATATCAATGCTTTCTGTAGCCTTTTTTGCAATCGCATCATTTATTGCCTGAACTGCGAATTGGCGGGCTCTAGTTTCGGCAATCCCTATTAATGTTGGCTCAAGCTTTTTGTTTATGATAATAACACTGAAAATGGTTATTAGGATAAAAATAACAAACGTAATCAGAAAAACATATTTAAAGGGGAGCGGCCCCTTTTTAACAGTCCATCTCCTTCTTCTTTTTATGAGCATTCAAAACCCTCCCAACTGAGCTGTTCTTGTTTAGTCGTTCCTTAAGTTCCACGAAAAAACTGATTCGGGCTTTGTACAAATATATGACCATAACAAGAAAATAAACATGCACAATTTGTCTGTTTTGAAAGGGTTTTGTAGAATGGTTAATTTGGTCAGCTTTTTCGGAAAATAACTTCCTGATCAAGCACGACTTCTTTTGGAGGGAACTCCATAGGTGGAGCATATGGAATTAATGCAAAATGGATCTCATTAAGATCAGATGGCAGAGGAGGGGAGATGAGAAAGCTCATTTGTGTATTCCCGCCGCCGCCGCGAGATCCCTTTTTTGCTACCTTATAGTCGATAGTGTCTGTTACCTCAAGCATTAAATGTGGAATAATATGTCCTATGTTTTCGTTTTCTTTATTTTTATAATTGATTTCTAACGTCACGATGCTTCCGTTCTCATGCTGCATCGCATGAGTTAAAATATATTCAAAATCTCCGACAGTTGATTTTTTCATAATTTGAATAACACCTAGTAGCTCACCGGGCCCCTCTGGCATGTAAAATGGCCCGCTTCCATCATTTAATTCATGCATAAGCCAGCCGATCTCTGAAACCTTCATCTTATATTTTTGTGACCACTCCTCCAATATTTCAGCAGGAGGAGAATAACGCTTTCCTTTTGCAGCAGCTTTTCTTTCACATAAAAGTTTAATGATTTCTTCGTCAATTTTTTTATAAAAATCGGTGTATTCCCTTTTTACTTGTTCAAATTCAGACCAGCCCAATTGATAACCTCCGTAGATTCATTTTAAATTAGTTTAACAAAATTGGTTAATTAAACCAATTAATCGATGTAAGCATTTTGTTGTATCAGGGAAAAAACACTAACATAGAGTTGTTCAATGTAAGGGTTTTGTTGAAGTATCGCGAAAACCACTAACATAGAGGTGCCCAATGTAAGTGTTTTGTTTCAATCCTATAAAAAACACCAACCATCCATAAAGCTGAAGTAAAAAGTGATTATAAAAGTTGAAATATTTCAAATTCAATCCAATTACAAGTAATATAAAGGTTATAAAGACATTTTAGATATTGGAGTGATCATGATGAAGGCAGTAATTCATGCGGAAAAGACTGGTTTAGAGGGACTTACATATGGAGAAATAGCGGAAATGGAGCCAAAGGCGGGAGAAATTAAGGTAAAGCTTAAAACAGCAGGATTAAATCATCGTGACCTATTTGTTCTTGAGCGCCACAAGTCTACAGAGCCTCCTTTAGTCATTGGTTCTGATGGGGCTGGAATCGTGGAGGCAATTGGAGAAGGCGTGACTCTTGTACAAGTTAGGGATGAGGTTATGATAAATCCTGGTCTTGGCTGGAAGGAAAAGAGTGATGCACCACCTGCAGGATTTGAGATTGTCGGTCTTCCTTTCCATGGCACCTTTGGTGAATATATTATTTTGCCAGAGGAAAATGTGGAGCGAAAACCAGAATATTTATCTTGGGAAGAAGCAGGTGTACTGTCATTAGCAGGACTGACTGCTTATCGGGCCTTGTTTACAAGAGGAAAAGTGCAGCCGGGAATGAAGGTGTTTATTCCGGGAGTAGGGAGCGGGGTCGCTACATTTTTAGTGCAATTCGCGAAGGCTGCTGGGGCAGAAGTATATGTAAGTTCACGTTCGAGGGAGAAATGTGTGAAGGCGTTAGAAATTGGAGCCTACAGAGCGATTGATAGTCATGAAGATTGGAATACAGCATTGGAAGGACTGAAGATGGACCTTGTGATTGAATCTGTCGGTGCCGCTACCTTTAATAAGTCACTAGAGATTCTTCGTACAGGAGGAACCATTGTGACATTTGGAGCGTCAGCGGGAGATGAAGTCAATATTAATCTCCGGACCTTTTTCTATGCTCAGCAAAATCTTCTTGGATCCACATTAGGGAGTGCAGAAGAATATAAAGAAATGCTGCAATTTGTAGAGAGTCACCAGATTCGGCCGGTTATGGATAAAGTTTTTACCCTTGATAAATTTGAACAAGCATTTAACAGGATGGAACAAGCCAATCAATTTGGTAAAATTGGTTTTAAAATAAGCTAATCTTTTTTAAAACACCTCCATCTTTTTGGGGTGTTTTTACGTTATTCGAAAAATAGAATATAATATAAAGAAGAAAACCAATTATTGAAGGGACAGGAATCATATGATTGTCAAAAATGATGAAGAATTAGCGGCTTTAATAGAAATTGGAAAAATTGTTGCGGTCATCCGCGATGAATTGATTGCACGGACGAAGCCTGGCGTAACAACGAAAGAACTGGATGATTATGCAGGGGAGCTTTTTGAAAAATACGGTGCGGTATCTGGTCCAAAAGGAGAATATGACTTTCCGGGTTTTACTTGCATCAGTGTAAATGAGGAAGTGGCACACGGCATCCCGGGAAATCGAATCATTACCGATGGGGACCTTGTCAATATTGATGTTTCTGGATCCAAAAACGGATTTTTCGCAGATACTGGATTATCGATTGTGGTTGGGGATTCAAATGAAAAGCTTCTCCACCTTTGTGAAACAGCACAGAAGGCATTTGAAGAAGGGTTGAAAAAGATAAAAGCAGGCTCAAGGCTAAGCATGATTGGAAAAACAGTCAACAGAGTAGCCAATCAGAATGGTTATACCGTTATAAAAAATCTAACTGGTCATGGAATTGGAAGATCTCTCCATGAGAAGCCAGATCATATTTTAAACTATTTTGAGCCTTGGGATACCCAATTGCTTAAAGACGGAATGGTCATCGCATTTGAACCATTTATTTCAATGGGAGCGGAAGAGGTAATGGAGCTTAGTGACGGCTGGACATTCGTGACACCGGACAAGAGCCTGGTGGCACAATGTGAGCATACAATTGTCGTTACAAAAGGCGAGCCGATTATAATTACGAGGTAAAATTTAACTTCATGAGAATGAATAAATAGGAATAAACATACATGAAAGTCCTCATTATATGAATTTGATTTAAAATAAACTGCAGCCCTCCCGTAAAATATGGAGGGCTGTTCAAGTGTTTTTTCTTAAAAAAATTTAACACAAACTGGCTCAGGGAAGCTGACTCGATGCAGTTGCCAATTTTGGAACGCTGTCATGACCTCTCATGGATACTGTTTTACCCGGATCCCATAGAAGTTAGATTTGCCAACTTTTGATTCATTTTAACTTATTGTAAAGGACATGGAATTGGGATTGGTCAGCTATTGTGTCCTTTAACCTCCTTTTATAGGACATGGGGTTGGAATTTGCCAGTTTTTATGTCCTTTAAACCCCTTTTAAAGGACATGGAATTGAGATTTGGAGCATTTGTGTCCTTTAACCTCCTTTGTAAGGATATGAAAGCTAATGTTCTGCCTGGAGCACAGACTAAAGTTAGTAAAGTGCAACTACTCTTCTATCAAAAACTCCCTTTATAATTGAAATTCAAATAACATACAAATATCCACCGATTTATTAATTTTTTGGAACCTTTCTGCACCAATTGAGGTCTAATGAGCACAAGGGGGGATGATGGTGCTTTCGGAAAATGATGTTCTTCTTGCCCAGAGCGGGAATCAGGAGGCTTTTATACGATTAATACGAAATTGTGAATCTTCCCTTTATCGGGTAGCGAAGGGGATTCTGAAAGAAGAATTGGATTGTGCAGATGCAATACAGGAAACGATTTTGAAAAGTTATCATTCTATTTCTAAGCTGAAAAATCCAGCCTATTTCAAAACATGGCTAATTCGGATTTTAATAAATGAATGCAACGATATGTTAAAGAAAAAGCAGAAAAGCCTCTCGTATAATAATATGGAAAACTTGGCTGAGCCTCAAAAAGCTGAAAATGAATTTGATGAATTAAGAGCAGCTATATCAAAGTTAAATGAAAATTACCGAACAGTTGTCGTGTTATTTTATTTTGAAGATTGTTCCATAAAGGATATAGCACAAGTTCTTAATATTAGGGAAGGCACAGTAAAATCAAGATTAAACCGCGCACGGGCGATGCTCGCAAACTATCTTAATCAGGTGAATGATGAAGGGAGAGATGAAGATGGACCACTCAAAATTTGACACGAGCATCAAAAAGATAATAAAAGAAGAGGAGTTTGAAACACCTCTTGCAGTAAAAGATCGAGTCTATCATACCCTTTCGAATTTGCCGAAAAAGAAAAAATCCTTTACTCTTCCAATAAAGTATTTATTAAGCGGGGCAGTTTGTATAGTCCTTACTGTCGGAGCCATTTATTTTTTAACAAGTGATAAAACACTCCTGTCCACTGAAAACGCTGCAGAGAAAAAAGACAAAGACGAGAATATCGTTATTCATGATTACCTATATTCTGGGGAAAGCGAGCATTGGATAGCGACACATGAATTTTTTGGAAAAGGTGTATTTTCAAAAAAAGAGAATGGACGTATTGGTTATGAAAGTGAATCGGAAGAATTTTTTTATATCGAGTATAAAGGCGAATTTGCAGAAATAAAGGGAAAACCTTTATCCTATAGCTTTCAAACAACCGCAGGTGGAAGCGGCAGATCATTGGACGAAATGGATAAGAAGTCATTCTCCAATCATTCAGGGCCAAATAGCGGTGCAATGATGCAGGAAAATGAAACGGTTGAAGTGATAGTGGAATGGGATGGGAAAAAGGAAACCTTCCTCCTGCACCCAGATAACACAAGGAACTGGAATATAACTCCAACCTTTCCTGCACCATCTGATGGAGGACATCAATCTATGTTAAGAGGCTTAAAAGGGAAGGCAGTTTATATGGATTCAGAAGACATAAAGGCTGGTAAAGCTTACAAAATAAGATGGTTTTTTTGGGGAGAGGATTTAAAGGAGAATCCAGGAGAATCTCTTACAATAACTGCCACTCAAAAGGATACAGGTAAGAGGATTGAGATGGTTCGGGCAAATAATTGGGAAATTCCCCTTCCGCAAAATGAAGATTTAAAGGATGTACTAAAAGCACAAGCCTCACAGCATGTAAAGATGACCTTTCCATCTTCTGGAGTATGGAGGCTTGATGCCCATATCGGAAATAAGTATTATGCTAGCATTGTTTTGGAGGTAAAATAAAGCAAAGAATGCCCAACTGATTAAGAGGGCATTCTTTTTTTACTCAAGCTTACTCCAGCCATTTCAGAATTTCGGTTCATAGCGATTAGTAAAATAAATCCACTCACTATTAGGAGCAAACTTGTTGTAATAAATACAGCTGAAAAGCCAAAATATCCTGAAATAAGTCCGCCCATTACGGGACCAATAATATTTCCGAAAAAGCGCAGACTTGTATTGTAGCCAAGAACTTCCCCCTGCATGGCGATGGGCGCCTCCTGCCGGATATAAGCAATCCGGACGGGAATAATTCCTCCGATTGTCACGCCAAGAGTAAATCGAATGAGCACCAGCTGCCAATAATTCGTGACAAATCCTCCGGGCAGATAGAAAAGGCCAGCCAGAAAAAGCAAAATAACTAGAATTTTGATATAGCCGTAGCGGTCGGCAATTCTTCCCCATCTTCTAGCCATCATCAAATTCCCCAGCCCACCTGCAGAAAAAGCAATTCCGGCAAAAAATGCAAGGTTTTCCGTACCATGAAGCTCACTGACATATAAAGAGAGAATGGGCTGGATGCTAAAGTGAGCCATTTGAATAAGAGCTGAAATGAGCAAAACGGTTAACAAAACAGGGTGGCGAATAATATGAAGAATGACTTCTTTACTAGAATAACTTGTTTTCTTATCTTCCTTATTCTGCAGAATGATTTCTTTCGTTAATAATACGAGCAGAGCGGAAATAAATATGAAAATCGAAGTCCATTTAAATGTATCAGCATAACCGAATATATCTGCAAGTGCACCGCCAAGCATAGGACCCATCAACGAACCTGTAATACTGCCGGTCTGTAAAGTCCCCATTACCTTTCCTGCAATATTCTTTGGGGTTTGAGTTGAAATAAATGCTTGCGACATCGGAATAAAGCCTGTAAAGATCCCCATAAAAAGCCTGAGCATAAAAAGCTGCCAGACAGAAGTGACGTATCCCATGAGGAAAATGGATAAGCCCATTCCTAAGCCTGAAACAATGAGAATTTTCTTTCTCCCGTACAAATCACCAATTCTTCCCCAGATTGGCGAGAAAAGAAAAGCCGCAACAAAGGTAATGGCAAACGTCCATCCAGACCAATGCTGTACATAAGCCGAGGAAAAATTCCCAAACGTCTCAATGTACAGAGAGATAAATGGCAAAACCATCGTCATGCTGCCAGCCACGAAGAAATTGGCGAACCACATTATGAATAAATTCCGCTTTGAATCAGGATTCATTCCTTTCTAACACTTCTTTCCTTTTTTATTTCGTTTCCCTAAATATAGTATACATCAGATTCCAAAAATATGAAGGAATATGCAAATTAGGAGGGATGGGCAAGATGTACATGTGAAACCATAGGAGCAATGAAGGTGAAACCTATTATTGATAGGTCTCACCCTTTTTTAGGGGTTATTCCTAACTCTTTAGTCATTTTACTAAAGTCTAAAATATTCCCATCTATTGTAAAAAAGTAAACATTATTTTCATCATCAAAAATCATGATGTAAGGGTCTTCTCCAATTGGATAAAAAATACTCATTTCGTCTACAAGAGTGTGAATCCATTGATTTTGAACTTCAAGAGGAGGGCGAAGAGGAATCCTGACAATAAAGCCCTTATTCGGAATTGGATTTATTTTTTTATAAACACCGGAAATATTAGATAGATATTTTTCTGCTTCTAAATGAATGGTAGCAGTAGAAGGGATTTCTTTTATAACCTTTGCTTCATCTATATGATATACTTCAATCTTCTCCCCTTGTTCCCTGGCATGAATAGGTGAGGTATAAACAAGTAATCCTATAAATAACATGCTGAAAACTATACGGTACAAAGGATTCACCTCCTCATTAATAATATGACCGGGCAGGTGTCTCACTATTCCTCATAAAAGCTGACAAAGACTAGACATCTTTTGCGTGATACGCTAGTATCAGTAGCGAAAATACTTTTCAAAAAATGAATGTTTACATATAAGGAGTCCTTTATGACACAAACTTTAATTAGCGAACTAAAACCATTTATCCAAGAGGTTTGGAAAAAGTCGAATTTCTCACAGCCTACAACGATCCAGTCAAAGGCAATACCTGCTGCACTTGACGGAAAGGATCTTATTGCTGAATCACCGACAGGGACTGGTAAGACGCTGGCTTACTTATTGCCGATTTTAGAGAAAATTGAAAGCGATCAAAAGAGCATTCAGGCCGTGATTCTTGCTCCTTCCCAAGAACTTGTCATGCAAATTTTTGAAGAAATTCAAAAGTGGTCTGAGGGCAGCGGAATTCGGGCAGCCTCTTTTATTGGGGGCGCCAATGTTAAGAGGCAGCTGGAGAAATTGAAAAAACATCCTCATATAGCTTTGGGAACACCAGGGAGAATGCTGGAGTTAATTAAACAGAAAAAACTAAAAATGCATGAAGTTAAGACGATCGTGCTTGATGAGGGAGATCAAATGCTTGTTCCTGAGCATTTAGAAACGATCCGAAATATCGTGAAGTCCGCTTTAAGTGATCGTCAAACGATATTATTTTCTGCCACTTTGCCGCAGGGAACAGAAAAGCTGGCACGCGAATTAACAGCAGATCCTGAAATCATCAGAGTTGAAAAAGATGAAACGATCAACGCTGCCAATGTTGATCATATTTACTTTATTACGGAACAAAGAGACAAAATCATGATGCTTGAAAAAATCTCAAGACTGGAATCCATTAAAGCACTTGTCTTTGTCAAGGATATAGGGAATTTAACAGTCATGTCAGAGAAGTTATCTTATAAAAATATTTTAACAAGCACTCTGCATAGTGATTTAAATAAAATCGATCGGCAAAATGCCTTAAAGGATTTTCGGACAGGAAAGACGAATTTGCTGCTTGCGACAGATGTAGCGGCTAGAGGGTTAGATATTAAAGATGTCACCCATGTCGTTCATTTCGATTTCCCAAAAGATTTGAAGCAATATGTTCACCGTTCAGGAAGAACTGGGAGATTTGGCGCGAGCGGAACAGTTATTTCCTTAGTTACAGAGAGAGATGAAAGAGAACTTAGGAAATTTACGAAGGAGCTTGGCATACAAGCTTCAAAGAAAGTAATGCGTGCTGGTAAAATAATCGATTTCGATGAACGAAAATAATCATTAGAATAAAGTTTCAATATTCGCCCATACTACTTTTTGAAATAGTAAAAAGGAGTCGAGGAAGCTATGGGCAGAAAAAAACAGGGTAATGCAAATGCGGAACGCAATAAGAATGCGAAAAAAGGCAATCGGACGAGCTCAGAGTTAGTCGAGTTTACAACAGGCCATGATAATCCGCAAAAAAGCCGCCGACAAGAGTAATAAGGGGCAGTTATAATTTTAAAAAGTAGGCTATGTTAGCGATTATTGTTGATTACCAGCCTACGTGCGAAAAGGTTTTATTCGGGACGAAAACAAGAGTGAGCAGGTATGCATAAGGCTGGTTTGACTGCCAATAAAATACACTTGCAAAGTCTTAAAGAAAATAGAAAAAATCCTCTCATATTTTTCATGAAGAGGATTTTTTCTATTTCTACTGTAAATCGATTTTCTTAAGAGGTAATTTGGTTGGTCCGTTTAGTACTTCTCCATCATACGTGTACCTTGATCCATGGCATGGACAGTCCCATGTCCTATCTCCCTCATTCCACTCTGTTTCACAGCCCATATGTGTGCAGGTTGTATTAACGAGATGAATGTTTCCTTCTTTGTCCCGATATGCTCCAGCTCTTTCTCCTTTAATCATTACTACAGCGCCTTCATCCTTCTCGATATCATCGAGCTCTTTTGGCGAAACGGCAAGCTTTCCTTTAATGAGATGACCAGCAACATCTGTATTTATAGAAATAACCTTTTTAAGACTTGGATCTGCCTGGAATCGAGAAGGAGAGAAAAGCTCTTCATAAGGATTTTCCTTTCCAATAATAATATCCTTTAGAAGCATAGCTGCCGCTGTTCCATTCGTCATTCCCCATTTTCGGAAACCAGTAGCAACGAGAATATTTGGTTTAGTGGCCGTAATTCTACCTATATAAGGGAGTTTGTCCAATGTAACCAAATCCTGCGCTGACCAGCGGTAAGGGAATTCGGTAATCCCAAAAACCTCTTCTGCGAAGCTTTCAAGTGCTTCATAATGCTTCATTGTATTAATACCCTGCCCTGTTTTATGGCTCTCGCCTCCAACAAGGATTAATTTATCCCCATTATATGGCGTATATCTGAGCGAACGGGTTGGTTCATCAGCGCTTATATACATACCTTCTAGGAAATCTGTGTTTGTTTTGATTCCTAGTATATAGGACCGGTCGGCATGCATTCTTGCAAAATAAAATCCCATTATGTCTACAAATGGGTAGTGAGAGGCAACAATTACTTGTTTACATTTTACACGGTGTCCATCTCTTGTAATCACTACAGGATGGTCATTTTCCCCAATGTCCACAGCAGTTGTATTTTCATAAACAATGCCGCCAGCATCGAGAAAATCCTGAAGTAAAGTATTTAAATACTTTAATGGGTGGAATTGTGCCTGGTTATTCATCACAAGGGCTGCTTTTGTATTAATATTAAAAGGAATAGTATCCTCTAGCTTGCCATTAATCCCTAGCTTTTCGTATGCTTCCATTTCCGTTTGAAGTTTCTTCTCATACTGATCTGAAGTTGCATACATAATGGCACGCTGATCACTAAAGTCGCAATCAATCTGTTTATCTTGTACTTGGCTGCGAACAAAATCAATCGCACCCATTTCCGCTTCGTAATAAAGCTTTGCCTTTTCCAGACCAAAGTGATTAATAAATTCATCGTAAATTAATCCATGCTGGGCGGTAAGCTTTGCCGTAGTATGGCCAGTTGTTCCAGTTAGAATGTTTCCAGCCTCCAAGATAGCTACCTTTAACCCCTCTTTCACAAGAAGGGAACCAACTGTAATTCCGGTAATCCCGCCTCCAACAATGGCAATATCAACAGAAGTATGTTCAGTGAGCTTTCCGAATGACGGAAGGGGAGCTTCTCTCCAATAAGACTCAGGAAATTGGGGCATTTTATTATTAGATGACATACCTTTCCTCCTATAGGTTTCTTCATCCATAATTTTTCCAATAGGTGTCATTTGTATACAAGCTGTAGGAGTAATAACGATAAGATATTATTAAGCGAATAAAAGCCGGCTATGATAAAATAGCCAGCTCATTCATTCGAAATAAATCAAAGGTCATCACTTTTTTATTCTCCGCTTTCAGTCGCTTCATCGTTTGGTATAGGATCTATCGTCTTTGCGTCTTCCAGATTCAGTGCTTTATTCGTAAAATAATGCAGAATGATTCCAACAATACCTAAGGAAATGACAAAACCGAGTGTTGTCACAATCATTAATATCATCATAATGCCTCCTTTTTTTGCGATCCTTGTAAGGCTAGAATCATTTATTCTGGTATTACTATTGAAAAAAGGTGACTCATTTAAGATATATGCTCGGTAAACACATATTTTTCCGATAATAAAGGGATTATCATTATTTATAATGAAATAAATAGAAGATGAGAAACAAAAATAGCTTAGGAGGTTGAAGGATGATGAAGAAAACAGCCGATCTTTGTGATAAATACGGAAAGGAATTGGAAGTATGCCAGCAAGAATTCCGCTCGTTCGGAAAAAAGAAGCAGTTCTATGGTCCAATTTCAACAGTGAGAGTATTTGAAGATAATGTGTTAGTGAGACAATCATTAGAAACAATACCAGAAGGAAATGTCCTTGTAGTGGACGGAGGCGGTTCGAAAAGATGTGCGTTGGTTGGGGATATGTTAGGTGAAATTGCTGTCACCCGGAAGCTTGCAGGTATCATTATTAATGGATGTGTTAGAGATGCAGCAGAGCTGGCCAAATTGGATATAGGAATTCTCGCGCTTGGAAGTAACCCATTGAGGAGCAAAAAGGATGGGAAGGGAGAAATAAATATTATTGTTACATTTGGAGGGATTGATTGGAATCCCGGCGATTACATTTATGCGGATGAAGATGGTATAGTTTTAAGCTCTAAAGAACTGATTTAAAAAAGCGAAGAGGGAATCCTCTTCGCTTTTTTTAGTGCGCCCGGCATGGGTGTAATCTCTAGGGTGAAAGTCCCGAACTGGCTTATGGAAGACTGAAAGAAACCAAAGACAAAGATACGGAACCTTATTAGATTAGGGCGTTCCAGACTGGAAAGCCTATGAATGGGGAAATAGTCGAAAAGGCTATTGGCGAATTCATCACTTAGGTCGCGTTAAAGTCGCGTTTGCGATTTTTTCTGTTTGTAAAATAAATATCTGAGTAAATAAAATAAACTGGAAATAATATAGACTAACAAATCAATATGTGATATATTGGTTTTAAGTTTAATTGACCTAATAGAAAGAAACCAATTTTAATTCAGCTGGAGAATACATAAATGAATCAAAGCCGAAGCTTATAGATCTTGAAGCTTTCATGATGCTGTTTCTATTCCCAAACAAATAGCGTGATGTTTCCAAATATTCCAGATTTCTGTGGGAAAAAGGAAACGAATAGCGTAATGTTCCAAATTTTTTAGATTCCTAAGAAAAAAAGGAAACATATAGCGTAATGTTTCCCAATTTTTTAGACTCCTGTGAAAAAAAGGAAACAAATAGCACTATGTTTCCAATTTTTTTAGATTCCTAAGAAAAAAGGGAAACAAAGAGCGTTATAATTCCAAATATTCCGGATTCCTATGAAAAACAGAAAACAACGGGAAATGTCCGATATTGTGAGTGAGTGGGGGAGAAAATCTTCCTTGATGTGCCTATCAGTTTGGATTGATAGAGAAAGGATAATTCTAGTATTTGTTAATGAAGGAGCCGAGATGGAGAGCATTGCCGATGATTTCATGAGTGCTCTGAAGGATCGAGATACCGCGATAATATTCTCAAGCAAGTTATAGATTGTGTTCAGGGTATCAAGAGATTCATTACTGCTTTGAATTACCGATTGTCCCAGCGAAAAATGTTAGTTCTTTCACTTGAAATACGTAATTCGTATAAAATAAATATAAAAAGGGGCTGTCTCATAAGGTTATTGAGCTCCTTATGAAACAACCCACCTCTATTATAATGTTATAGACTTCAATTTTTTATTTAACGTGAGTTTTTAGCGGATGAAAGTTTCACATTAAGAAACGTTCTTTTTCTTTCTCTGTTCTGGACTTTCGTATCCATTTGCCCAGAAATCAGCATTCTTAATTCCATATTTAGATGAATTGAATTCTGGATCTTTTCCTTGTTTAAGTTGCTCTTCGTAGTCCTGTAAAGCAATAAGCGCTGGTTTAAATAACAATAGAATCGCAATTAAGTTTAGCCATACCATAATTCCGAGTCCGATATCTCCCATTGCCCATGCTGTTGATGCAGTTTTTACGGATCCGAAGAAAATGGCTCCTAAAAGGATGATTTTTAGTGCAATAAAAGCAATTCCCCTGTATTTACCCCGTACGAGATAGGCCAAGTTTGTCTCTGCAATATAGTAATAAGCATAGATAGTCGTAAAGGCAAAGAAGAATAAAGCAATGGCAACAAATCCTGCACCGTATCCAGGAATGAGCGTATCAACTGCCGCTTGAGTGTAACCAGCTCCTGGTTCAACTCCTGGAAGGTTTTCAGTTAGTACTGTTCCAGTTTTTTCGTCGATAACATTGTATTGTTGTGTAAATAAAATCATAAATGCAGTCGCTGTAACAACTAAGAATACGTCTAAATAAATTGAAAACGATTGAACAAGACCTTGCTTAACTGGGTGGGAAACCTCTGCTGCTGCTGCTGGGTGAGCACCTGTACCCTGACCAGCTTCATTCGCATATAGACCGCGTTTTACTCCCCACATAATAGCTGAACCAATAATACCGCCAAACATTTCTTCAGCTCCGAAAGCGCTTTTAAAAATAAGTCCAAATATTGCTGGAATATCTGCAAAATTAGATCCAATAATTATAAGTGCAATTAAAACATAAGCAGCTGCCATGAAAGGAACGACCCATTCTGCAACTTTAGCAATACGCTTAACTCCGC
Organism: Bacillus sp. JJ1532; assembly: GCF_036965085.1. NCBI lineage: Bacteria > Bacillati > Bacillota > Bacilli > Caryophanales > Bacillaceae > Bacillus > Bacillus sp. JJ1532. The sequence continues at coordinate 14,771 of NZ_JBALOW010000033.1, read as the reverse complement.
CAAAAATAGTAAAACCAACAAGTGCGACAACGATTAGACCTGTGATTGTTTTGTCAAGACCAAAAGCGTTATGAACGCTATCTGCAATTGCATTTGCCTGTATACCTGGCATTAAGAAAGCCATTGCAAGCAATGTTGCCACTGCGAAAACCACCGCAAACCATTTCCAGCCAAGTCCCTTTTCGATATAGTAGGCAGGACCCCCACGATACTCACCATCTTGCTTTTCTTTATACATTTGAGCAAGAGTCGACTCTACATAAGCGGATGCTGCACCGATAAAGGTAATGACCCACATCCAAAAGACAGCACCTGGTCCACCAAAAGCAATACCCGTTGCGGTTCCAGCGACATTCCCTACACCGATACGGCCTGATAAAGACATCGCTAATGCCTGAAACGGAGAAACCCCCGCATCGGAACCCTTCCCTGAAACCACTAGTTTAACCATTTCTTTGAAGTGACGAATCTGCAGGAATCTGGTGCGAAAACTAAAATACAAACCAGTTAAAACAATGAAACCTACCAATACAGGGCTCCACAGCAACCCGTTAATGGTATTTACAATTTGATCAAACACAAAAATCCCCCTTTAATATTTTTTATGAAAATAATAGATTTCGAATTAAGTATAAATTCAATAGAATTAAATTTCAATATCTTTTTTATAATCAGAATTTTATAATTAAAAAACAATAGATGTAGCTAATTATTTCCAAAATATCACTATTTTGGTAGAGGGAACTATAATAAAATTCTTTTATTCCTCAATTATTACTAAACATAATTTGAATTTCCGCTTGCCAGTAAGGTCTTTTCAGGTTTCATCTATCATGAAATCTTTCATTTGTATAACTAAACCTCAATATATTTATATTTTTTTATCCAATAATAGTATTATTCGAATAATTCTAAAATTAATATAAAAATATACTTATATTGTAAATCATTGAGAGATGGAAAAAGAAATGATAGGAAAAGATACAAAGCAAATATATACAAGTTGGAGTGATAATCTTTGTTAACTATATCAAAATCAGAAGTTCTAGAGTTACTTAGGGATCTAATAAGAATCCCATCAGTTAACCCTACTCTTGCACCGGAAGAGGGATACAATGAAGTACAAATAGCCGAATTTGCGGTAAATTGGCTCAAAAAACATAAGGTTGATGCAAGGCTAGAGTTTGTTGAACCTGGTCGACCTAATGTGTTTGCCGAAGTTGGAGACGGGGACGGTCCGACCCTTTGCTTATGTGCACACTTGGATACGGTTGGAACGAAAGGGATGGAAATTGCCCCATTTGATCCAAAAGTAGAGGGAAGCAGAGTTTATGGAAGAGGTAGCTGTGATATGAAGGCCGGTATAGCTGCCATAATGAGTACTGCAGCTTCATTAGCGGCCTCAGGTTCCATTAAGGGGAAAGTAATATTGGCCCTTGTTTGTGATGAGGAATACTCAAGTATCGGAGCGGATCACTTTGTGCTTCATCATAAAGCAGATGCTTGTATCCTAACTGAGCCAAGCGATTTGAAAATGGTCATTGCCCACAGGGGATTCTTGTGGGGAAAAGTAACTACATGGGGTCGTAGCGCTCATGGCAGCAGATGGGATCTGGGAGACAGTGCCATTTCAAGGATGGGCAAGGTCATCGTTGGACTAGATGATTTAGATAAAAATGTATTAAGGAACAGAAGGGAAGATCTCGTTGGCCCCGCATCCATGCATGTAAGTCAAATTAGTGGAGGTGTTGGGATTTCTACTTATGCACCAGAATGTCAAATTCATATTGAAAGGCGCACTCTACCTTCAGAAAACATATCTAATATAAAAACAGAGATTGAAAAAGTGGTACAGAATGTAGCTGAAGGTTCTCATATTGATTGGTATTTTCAACGGAATCCTTTTTCATGTAATTCCAGTGAATTGATTGTTCAAAAATTAACTGAATCCTACAGATTATTAGTAGGAAGGGAGCTTGAAAGTGTAGGATGGGGATTTTGGACAGATGCAGCTATATTCCAACAGGCGGGTATTCCCACTGTTAATATTGGTGCTTCTGGATTCGGGCTCCATGAACCAGTAGAATGGGTTGATTTTGATTCTGTCATAATGAATACAAATTTATTAATAGATACTGCAACAACGTTTCTCCGAGAAAAAAGAATGATGACAGAGGTTTAAAGAAAAGATTTCGGATATTCACTAGAAAAAAGGACCGGGCAGTTTTTGCCCGGTTTTTCTCATCCCCAATAAAACTCTCCTGTTACAATATTCAACTTTTTTCTCCGGTGCTTGGGATTTCTTCAGGCAGAGTTTTCGAAGCACCCGGAACGATTCGGGGCTCATATTCGATTTCATCAGATGAATAAATGTGGATCGCAATTTGTCCTCCGGCAGCTCGCGCCCGTATTAATAATGGTAAGCTATATTCGTTTTTAAAGCTGAAGTCTGGTCCATACCAGCTGACCGCAGCATCCCTTCCATTTGGTACATACGGAACGCTTTTGGAATGGGAATAGCGTTCGATGATTTTTAAGCCAGCCCGGTCAGCCGAGTTATAAAGGGTGGATGAGACTTGGCAGATTCCCCCGCCAATATCCTCAGCTAACTCTCCTCGAACAATAACAGGCGCACGCATATAGCCCCTATTCTTCGTTCGCTTTCCCACAACACGATTAAAGGAAAAAGTCTCACCAGGAAAAACAACTTGATTATTAATGGCTTCTGCCGCAAGAGCAATATTATGAGAGCGTGCTTTATTGCCTTGATTAAAAAAAGTCACATATCTTCCAATCCGCTTAACATGAATATGCAACAATAAATCCCGATCCACTCGTGGATGAATCGGAAGTATTGGCACTTCTATTTTAGAAGTATTCGCATTGTAAAAATATGTATAAAACAGATCTGTAAAGGCTCTTCGGTGTAATCTCCTGCCAATTTCTTCAGCTACTACATTTCCTGATTGGCTAATATAAGCATTTTTTGGTGCTTGATATGTTTGTTTATCTACCTCTTCAAGAAGATCATTTAGTTTTTCTATATCGATTAAAGGAATATCTGGAAAAGGGGTTGTGTAATCTATTCGGTTAACCGTAAGGACTGATTCTCCCTCGCTTTCAATTGTTAAGCTATCAGGCGGTTGAGCAGGCTGGATAAATAGTAAAATTCCGCAGAGCCAAGCTAGGTTCATGTTATGGCACACCTCCTAATTCTAGTATGGTTTAGTGCTGAGAATTCATGTAAGGTTCCTTGTTATTATTTAAAGTCCTGCTAGGTAAAATTGGTCGTCTTTTACTGTTAGTTTTCAACGATCTACCTTTAGGCCGTTCATATGCTCGGTCTCTGGACCTAGTTGAAAATAAAGCTCAGGCTCGTTATGAGAAGAATGAAATAAAGGTAAGATGATATCAAGAAAGGAGGAAACGAAAATGAAAAAATTCGGTTTACTATTAGCAGGAGGAATTGCTGCATTTGTATTATTGTCAAATCTGGGACCATTGGTGGCGCTAGGAATCAGCATCGTTATTCTGTACTTCGTGTTTAAACAATTTCTGAAAACAGATTCAACATTAATGAAAATTGGCTGGGGGATCATCGGCTTTATTGCTCTGATGGCCACTGCCTCCAATATACCAGCAATCCTTGGTATTGCAGCTGCTTATGTCTTGTACGTTGTGTATAAAAAATGGAATGAGAAAAAGTCAGTCATTGTAGAAGACAACGACCCATTCACAAATTTTGAAAAGCAATGGTCAGAATTAAAGAAAGACTAATAATCTTAAGGAGAGAGACAAATGACAAATCTATTTACTCGTATAAAAAACACTGTTTTAGCAGATATCAATGAGGCACTAGATCAAAAGGAAAAGAAAAATCCGATTACGCTCTTAAATCAATATTTACGTGATAGCGAAAAGGAAACGGAAAAAGTCCGCAAGCTGCTGGAACGCCAATATGCATTGAAGGAAGAGTTCAGCAGGGAATATCGTCAAGCAGAGGACTTGGCAACAAAAAGAAAACGTCAGGCTGAAATTGCTTCACAGGCTGGAGAAAATGAACTTTACTTATTTGCTTCCGCGGAGCATGCACAGTATGAGGAACGTGCGGCACGCCTAAAGGATGCACTGAACCAATCAAACCAGCAGCTTGCTGAATTAGAAAGAAAATATGAAGAAATGAAGCATAAGCTGAAAGATATGCATATTCGCCGCATGGAGCTCATGGGCCGTGAAAATATGACGAGGGCTCAAGTGAAAATGAATCAGGTGCTGGATCAGGACATTTCATCTAATAAGTCAACTTCCCGTTTTCAAGAAATTGAGTCGTATTTAGATCGTTTAGAAAATCAAGTAAACAGCTCCTATTATCGCAGTACGATTGACGCACGCATTGCACAAATAGAAAAAGATATGAAAAAAGAAGAAACCCATTCTATTTCATAAGGGAAACATGGTATTCTAAAAAGGCGTGGAAATCTGCGCCTTTTTTGGAAGTTTCATAGTGAACATTTTAGAACCATTCATCATCATTGCGCTAGTGCTTATTTAATTAGGAGGGAGGAGTCCCATGATAAATAGAGTTAAGAGTGAATATATAAGCTGGATATTATTGTTGGGGGCAGTTGTTCTCTTTTTGGAATTTACATTTTTTAATTCGGGATTGATTTTCTCCCTCCTTGTGGAAGTGGGCATGATTTATATCGGGAGGAAATGGATGCCACGTAAATCCGGAAAACTCCTGTTTTGGCTCGGAATTATCTTTTTGATTATTAGTATTTTTAGTATGATTACTTTTAAATTTTTTCTGTTGGCGATTTTAATCCATTTCTTAATCCAATTCGTTCAGGCTAAGAAAAATCCAGCACATATTAAGCCTGATTTGAAGGAACCAAGTTTAAATCTGGAGATGGAAACACTCATTCGGCATAAGCCGCTTTTCGGCAATCAATTATTCGGACAGCAAAAGACTCCCGATCACGTCTATGAATGGAGCGATATTAATATTCAGACAGGAATTGGGGATACCGTTATTGATTTAAGCTACACTGTTCTCCCAAAAGGGGAAACGGTTATCTATATAAGAAACTTAATTGGAAACATTCAAGTCCTTGTTCCTTATGATATAGAAATAAGTGTAAATCACTCTGTATTAGCTGGTTCGGTTGAAATCTTTGGAGCTCAGGAACCAAAGGTTTTTAATCAGACATTGAAGGTTCAAACTTCAGGGTATGATCAAGCTGAACAACGTGTCAAAATTTTTACCTCGATCCCCGTAGGTGACTTAGAGGTGAAGCGCGTATGAGTATTGTTCAGCGTCAAGTCGTTATAGGAGTAGCTGTGTCCATTCTCATCTGCAGCTTCTTTATTCTTTCTTTTCTATTTCGTTTTCCGCTGATTGATTGGAAAGAGCTATGGGATACAAATGTTATGGATATTCCATATGTTATTTTTGTTCCGAGTGTCAGTATTTTTATTGGTATTTTGTTCGGCTTAATTTCAGGATTCAATTGGAAGAAGCAAATTCAAACAGTCGATAACTGGCTCTATCATATTGAGGAAGGGCGGCAAATAGAAACGAAAGAAATGAATGCCCCTCCTGATTTGCACTCAATTGTAAACAGAGTAGGCAAAATTCAGAAGCAAATTGCCGAACAGGCGAAACTGTCACAAAAGCTGGCAACAGAAAAAGCGGAGGATATGGAGAGCCGCGTGCAGGAAGTGATCTCTCAGGAGCGAAATCGTTTGGCAAGGGAGCTTCATGATTCTGTCAGTCAGCAGTTATTCGCGGCTTCTATGCTAATGTCAGCTATCAATGAGGCAAAGCCTCAGACAAATGAAAGGGAAACGAAGCAATTAAAAATGGTGGAGGAAATGATTCACCAGTCACAACTCGAAATGAGGGCCCTTTTGCTTCATTTAAGACCTGCTGCTTTAAAAGGAAAATCCCTTCAAGAAGGAATAAAGGAATTACTCATCGAATTATCACAAAAAGTAACGATGGATATTAAATGGAAAGTCGAGGACTTCCCTCTTGATAAAGGAATAGAGGATCATTTATTTCGCATTCTTCAAGAATCGGTTTCTAACACCCTCCGCCATTCGAAATCATCGAAGCTCGAAGTTTTGCTAATTCAAAGGGATGAGTTTGTTATTTTAAGAGTGGTAGATGATGGGATTGGTTTTGACGTTGAGGAAGCAAAAGCTGGTTCCTATGGTCTGCAGAATATGCATGAACGAGCGGTTGAGGTTGGAGGAACGCTCAAAATCATTAGTTTGAAAAATAGCGGTACACGACTTGAAGTGAAAATTCCTATTATGAAGCAAGAGGGTGAGGCCAATGATTAGAGTTTTATTTGTTGATGATCATGAAATGGTGAGAATCGGAGTTTCCTCATATTTATCTGCACAACCCGATATTGAAGTGGTTGGTGAAGCTGACAATGGAAGAACAGCCATTGATATGGCATTAGATTTACGTCCGGATATTATATTAATGGATTTGGTCATGAAGGAAATGGACGGAATTGAAGCAACGAGAAATATTATTGAACAATGGCCAGACGCGAAAATTATTATTGTGACAAGCTTCTTGGATGATGAGAAGGTTTATCCTGCTCTGGAAGCGGGAGCAACAAGCTATATGCTGAAAACTTCAAAAGCTAGCGAAATTGCTGAAGCTGTCAGATCCACTTATCAGGGACAATCTGTCTTAGAACCGGAAGTAACGGGAAAAATGATGGTGAAAATGAGGCAGAGGAACCAACAGCTTCCTCATGAAGAATTGACAAGCAGAGAAATGGAAATACTCTTGCTTATGACAGAAGGAAAGACCAATCAGGAAATCGCTGATGAACTGTTTATCGCCTTAAAAACTGTCAAGACTCACGTCAGCAACATTCTCAGCAAGCTCCACGTTCAGGACCGGACTCAGGCTGTAATCTATGCCTTTAAGCATTCACTTACAGAATAACTATGAAAAGACCAGCTCAAAGTTTATTTTTCGAGAAGGTCTTTTTTTATTATTGTGGTTTCGACTCTAAGAGTGCTAGGCATCTATAAAGGACAGTTTTCATTATCGAGTTTGTTGGGTGGACAGGTTTGGCGGAATCATGGATTGTATGAAAAGTCCGTCACCTTCAAGCCATTCAGCTAGAAAAACATCTTTATAATCAGTAATGCCTTGAGAGGATAGCTGCATTTTTAACCAGTCCTCCTTAAAACCAATGTCTTCATGATCTCCTCATACATAGCATTTCCAAGCATTTCGCTTAAAACAATCTAAGAAATAAATGTAAAAGGGAGAAATTTGTTTAATAATCTTTCTACCGACAATTTTGACGATGATAAACAAAAGGAAGAAACCAACAACTAGGTCAATGGTTAAATGTAACAGGCTCAATACAATGTCCCTCATTAAAAGTGAATTTAATCATCCTATTACTATTATTTTCCTAAAATTAAGAAGTTATGAGTGCAATTGGTACACAACTGCATTTTCCAGATAATGTTAATAACGTGTGAAACATAAAAACAAATGTTATGTTAAAATTTAATTAAGATTTTAGACAGGTGGCGAAAAAATGGACAAACATAAAATATTAGCAATTTTAGAAAAGGAACTTGTTGTAGCACTAGGATGTACAGAACCAGTTGCTATTGCCTTGGCTGCAGCAACAGCGAAAAGCTATGTTGAAGGAACGATCCAAGAAATTTGCGTAAAGGCAAGCGGGAATATTATCAAAAATGCAAAGTCTGTTGGAATACCTGGGATGTCTGGAAAAGGGCTGGACTTCTCAGCAGCACTCGGAGCGGTTGCAGGAAACCATGAGAAAGAATTGGAATTGTTAGATGGATTAACAAAGGAAGACGAGCTCTTGGCTTTGCAGCTGATTGAAGAGGGTAAAGTGAAAGCAGGGCAGGCTGAAACACCAAAAAGACTTTATATTGAAGTAACGGTTCAAACAGAAAAACAAATTTCAAAAGTAGTGATTTCGGATAATCATAGCAATATTACGTTGATTGAAGTGGATGGCAAGCCTGTGTTCCTTGGCGGCTGCGAGAATATTGGCATTCAAACCGAAGAGGAGGAGTTAGAAAGTTTAACCATTGATGAAATTTATCATTGGGTACTCCAGGCTGATGTAAAGGATTTATCATTAGTAAAACGGAGTATAGAATTAAACCGGGTTATCGGGATGGAAGGTTTATCTGGAGATTACGGTTTAAATGTCGGAAAAACCATTAAAGAGAATGTAAAAAAGGGGTTCCTATCCGATGATTTAGCAACTGCCGCGATGTCACTTGCCGCTGCTGGCTCAGATGCACGCATGGCAGGTTCGACACTTCCGGTTATGGCCAATACGGGCAGCGGGAACCAAGGGATTGCTGTTACTCTTCCTGTCGTGGCCGTAGCCGAAAAACTGCACGTGTCGGAGGATAAAATGATTCGGGCTGTTGCTTTAAGTCACCTGATCACGATCCATATCAAGTCAAAATTTGGCCGTCTGTCTGCCTTATGCGGTGTAACAGCTGCGGGAATGGGTGCAAGCTCCGCTATTGTTTACCTGCTGGATGGCAATCTTCAGCAAATAAAAGCAGCGGTACAAAATACAATCGGAAATGTATCTGGGATGATATGCGATGGGGCAAAGGCGGGGTGTGCAATGAAGGTATCTACCTGCTCAAATGTAGCTGTCCAATCAGCATTATTAGCCCTCAATCACCAAGAAATTCAATCTACTGACGGCTTTATCCACGATGACGTTGAGAAAAGCATCGAAAGCTTTTGCAAGCTAGGAAATGAAGGTACCCGTCAAACAGATGAGCTTATTTTAAAATTGATGCTTGAGAAATAAGGATGGATGAGAGAAGAAGGCAAGAGATTTTGCTGGCCTTCTTCTTTTTGCATTCAATGTAAGTGTTTTTCCGTTCTTTAGTTAAAAACGCAAACATAGGTAACCTCAATGTAAGTTATTCCCCGCATCTTCACTAAAAAACATTCCACTCAAAATCGATTCTCAAAAAAACAATTCACCTTTACAAACAACATAAATAATATTCCAAAGACTTGTCTCATATCTTATACAATACGATTCTGGCAATACAGCCAGTGATACTTGGCGGATGTATAAGGAGAGGCATAATGAATAAATTTTTTAAAGGAACATTATTGTTAGCTGTTGCCGCATTTGCGGGAGAATGCATCGAATTTCTAGTGAATATGGTATTGGCACGTGAACTTGGGGAGAGAGGACTCGGCATGTATATGTCCATTCTTCCAACGATTTTCTTGATTGTCTTGCTGGCGAGCTTTGAACTTCCCATCTCCATTTCGAAGTTTATTGCCGAAAAAGACAAGAAATACCATTATAGCATGCTCAACCATGTCATTAAATTAACCGTTATCTTCACAGCTATTTTATTACCGTTGGCTATTATCATTATCCCGTTTATCTCTGTTTTTGATCAGTATCATCCTTATCTTAGATGGGCTGTCATCGCCTTTATCCCGATTGTTTCTTTCTCTTCCATTACAAGAGGGTTTTTTATGGGAAAGCAGCAAATGGGTAAAATTGCCACTTATAATTTTATGAGAAAGCTTATACAGCTGATATTACTCGTCTTCCTATATCAAATATTTCAATTTGATACACAAACGGCTGTTTTAATTGCCTTTTGTACTTTTATAGGGAGCGAGATTGTTGTTTTCTTTTACTTGCTTCATATGTTTATCCTGCAATTTCAGCACGTGAAAAGGGAGCCAATTGAAAGAATGAGCGGGGGGACAGTATGGAGAAGCTTGATGGCAGTTTCCATTCCGACAACCGCATTGAGAGTATTCCATGCCTTGACACATGCGGTAGAGCCCTTCCTCATTAAGGCAGCTTTACTACAAGCCGGAGTGAGCGGGATTGTAGCAACTGAGCATTTTGGTATGCTGGCTGGAATCGCGATGACGGTAGGTTTTTTTCCGGCATTTATTGCCCATTCCTTCCTCATAATGCTCATTCCAACCGTTTCTGAAGCTTATGCTGAAAAAAATACTGACAAGCTCCAAAGCCTTCTGCAACAAGTATGTATAATCACATTTCTTTACGGGATCCCAGCTGTTATTTTCTTCTACTTTTTTGCTGAACCGATCACACTAAACTTTTTCCATTCCTCTGATGCTGCTATTTATTTACAAATGCTATGGCCGTTTTTCCTGCTGCATTATTTCATCATCCCCATGCAGGCCTTCCTAATAGGCTTGGGACTTATGAAAGAGGCTTTTTACCATTTTGTTTGGTCAACGATTGTATCCTTTTCAGTGATGTACGTACTCGGTTCCATGCACAGCTTCCAGATGGATGGCATAATCATCGGGATGAATGCAGGGGCTGTTCTGTTATTTCTTATGCATTACCTGACCATTTGCAAGAAAATTGGTGTTAGTGTACTGCTATCTCCAGTCAGATTTAGATGAAAAAGCAAGAGCAGCCTAGTTGTGGCTGCTCTAAAAAAATTCTTTAGGGAAGGTCAATCTTGTATGATTTTACCCTCTCCACACTATCTTGTTTTCGCTTCTTTCGAATTTCTGCACGTTCTTTTGCTGATTCAAATAAGCTTTTTTCCTCATCTGATTCGGGGATGACTGCAGGAACCGGTGTAGGCTTTCCGTTTTTATCAACCGCCACCATGGTTAAGAAAGACATGGCACAAACATTACTTTCCCCTGTTAATAAATCTTCCGCTATAACTTTTACAAATACTTCCATAGAGGATCTTCCAGTATATGTTACAAAGGCTTCTAAGCAAACTGCATCACCTTGATGAATGGGATGGAGGAAATCAACCGAATCCGTTGAGGCTGTTACAACATTTCTCCTTGCATGCCGCATACCTGAAATCGCGGCTGCATCGTCTATGTAAGCCATTAATTTTCCCCCAAATAACGTCCCGTAAGCATTTGTATCAGGCGGCAAAACGATACTAGTTTTGACTACATATGAATCTTTACATTTTTTTGACGCTTCCATATTGTCCTCCTATAAATCTGAACTGATATATACAAGATTAATCATAACAACAAAATTTTGATACTGTTTTAAGTTTATCTTTTTAAAATGTTAATACAATTTGTTTTATATATAAGTATGCACGTTTTTGCTGCTCATTATTTTGATTACTTTCACCATATTATCAATGTAAAGTTCGTTTGGTGGAAAAAAATATTTGAACGATTTTTTTCCTCGGACGTCTTAATAAAAGGTAAATACGAAAATTAATAAAAAAGGGCGGATGCAAATAATGAGTAAAGAGTTTGAAGTAATGATTAAAGGACAGTATCCGTTAGCAGCGACATTATCCATTCCAGAAGGAAATCTTGAAAAATACCCTTTAATTGTTATGGTACACGGAAGCGGCCCCATTGATCGCGATTCGAATGCTGAAGGAATGCCTATGAATATTTTTAAAGAATTAAGTGATGTAGCTTCATCTGAAGGGTTTGCAAGTATTCGTTATGATAAAAGAGGAGTTGGCGCGAGTAAAGGTGACTATTATGAAACAGGCGTGTACGATTTAATTGATGACGCACAGGCTGTGATGGAATTTGCTAAAGGTCATCCAAAAATTGGAGCCGATAAAGTGATTTTACTCGGTCATAGTGAAGGGACTATAATCGCACCATTTGTGAATGAAAGGGTACCAGCAGACGGAATGATCCTGCTTGCCGGCACAGCTGAACCTTTGGCAGAAACGATGGCATGGCAGAGGCAGGAAATCATGAATAATATTCGATCTTTAAAAGGATTTCAAGGTTGGCTAACTAGATTACTAAAAGTAGATGAGAAAATTAATAAAATGAATGATGACTTAGTAAAAGTCCTTCAAGCCTCGGATGAACCGGTCATAAAGTATAAAGGAAAAAAAGTGAACGCTAAATGGAATCGTGAGACAGTACAATTTGATGTATCCAAACCGTTACAAAAGGTAACCTGTCCTGTCCTTGCCATCACCGGATCAAAGGATGTCAATGTGAAGGTAGGCGATTTAGAAAAAATTAAAGCACTCGTTCAAGGAGAATGCGAAACACATATTATTCAAGACATGACTCATATGCTCCGTAAAACCGATGTTGAATACAGTATGAGCAAGATTATGAATAATAATAAGAAATCAATTAGACAACCTGTAGACGTTGAATTAAAAGATAAAGTGATTGATTGGTTAAGAAATTGGAAGAGTAGAGAGGCACAAACCTCCCATTTTGAAATGGTGGAAAAATAATATATTTCCAACTTTAAATTTAATAGGAAACATTGAAATTCACGTTATTTTATTAACTAAGTCTTTCTTACTCCTTCATATAGGAATTTATATTCAAAAATTTAATAGGGTCATGTATTTCTTCATATTACTGCCTTTTCTCCATAAAGTAGATATGAACAAGTCTATGTGAGGGGGAGAAATGATGGGGAGAATTTTGAAAACAGGTTTCGTCTTTTTATTCAGTGTTCTATTAATCATCGGAACACTGCCTTTTAATGTTCAGGCGAAGGCAAAAAAGGTCGACTATGGTACATATAGTCAGGTAGCGTCAGGGAAGGATGGAATGGTGACTACTGCTCATCCTTTAGCATCAGAAATTGGTGCAGAGATCCTAAAAAAAGGGGGAAATGCCATTGATGCTGCTGTGGCCATCCAATTTGCTTTAAATGTTGTTGAGCCCATGATGTCGGGGATTGGCGGCGGCGGTTTCATGATGGTGTACGATGGCAAAACGAAGGAAACAACGATTATTAATAGCAGGGAAAGAGTTCCACAAGGTGCAACGCCTAATATGTTCCTAGATAAAAACGGCAACCCTATTCCCTTTGCTGAACGTTCCACTGGAGGTACAGCTGTTGGAGTTCCAGGAACTTTAAAAGGATTAGAAAAAGCATTGGAGATATGGGGGACTCGCCCATTACCACAGCTTATTAACCCTGCAATTAACCTAGCGGATAAAGGCTTCCCTATTGATTCCGTTTTAGCTGAAGCCATTCAAGATAATAAGGAAATGCTCGCAAAAACAGCTGCAAAAGGTGTATTCCTTCCAAACGGAAAACCATTGAGTGAAGGAGAAGTCCTTGTTCAAAAGGATTTAGCTCAAACCTTTAAGCTAATTCGTTCAAAGGGCGCCGATGGTTTTTATAAAGGTCCTGTTGCCCAGGCAATAGCTAAAACGGTACAAGATTTTGGCGGCTCCATGACATCAGAAGATTTATATAAATACAAGGTAACAATCGACAAACCAATATGGGGAGACTACCAGGGGTATCAGATTGCGAGCATGCCTCCGCCAAGCTCAGGTGGAGTGTTCCTGCTGCAAATGTTAAAAATTTTGGATGGCTTTAATCTTTCCCAATATGATGTCAGGTCATGGCAGAAATACCACTTGCTTGCGGAAACGATGCATCTCGCTTATGCTGATCGAGCTGCATACGCTGGAGATCCTGAATTTGTAAATGTACCATTAAAAGGGCTCCTGCATCCGGAATACATTAAGGAGCGTCAGAAGCTTATTAACCTTAATCAGGTAAACCAAAATCCAGCGGCAGGAAACCCATGGAAATACGAGACAACTGCAGCAAATTATAAGCTGAAAAAGCAGCCAAATGATCGTAAATACGGAGAGACGACTCATTTCTCCGTAACAGATAAATGGGGGAATGTTGTCACCTATACTACGACCATTGAGCAGCTGTTTGGAACTGGGATTATGGTTCCGGGTTATGGGATTCTTTTAAATAATGAACTAACAGACTTTGATGCCATTCCTGGCGGTGCCAATGAAGTGCAGCCTAATAAGCGTCCATTAAGCAGCATGACTCCTACGATAGTATTTAAAGATGGAAAGCCAGTGCTAACAGTTGGTTCTCCAGGTGGTCCGACCATTATTACCTCTGTGCTTCAAACAATTCTTCATGCCATTGAGTATGATATGGAGCTAAAGGCAGCAGTGGAGGAGCCAAGAATTTACACAAATAACCTGAATTCATATCGTTATGAATCTGGGATTTCTGCGGATATCCTAAATCGCATAAATAGTATGGGACATAAATTTAGTTCTGAGCCTGTCACGATCGGAAATGTCCAAAGCATCTATATTGATCATAAAAATGGTACGTTCAAAGGTGTTGCTGATTCCAGCAGGAACGGCGCAGCGATTGGAATAAATGAAAAAGGAAAGAAAAAATAATACGAAACACGCAGCGCCTCTATAAGTGGGGCGTTGTTTGTTTTAGGCGGCTTTGTAAAAAAAATGAATGATTATTCATTTTGTGAAAGGAAATAAGCAAGTTAGATAGAATTATATAAGAAAAGATGACAATAAGAGGTGAAAGAGTTTGTCAGTTAAAACAGAGCTATTTCAACTAGCAGAAAAAATGAATGCAAATCCAATACATATTGAGAATGAGAAGGGTCGGGTTTTTCAAGTTAATCTTGATGAAAGCGGAACTGTACAGATTATTTTAATGGGCGGGAAGGTAGAGGTCGTTGATGGAGCCCCTCTGGAGCCTGAGGTGGCATTGAGTATGAGCGATAAAAATTTTTCTAAGCTTTTAAAGGATAATTTAAACACGGCAGTTGCCTTTATGACGGGCGGCTTAAAGATCGAAGGAAGTCTTGGATTGGCTTTAAAGCTGCAGGAAATCGTGAAGAAATATAAATGAGAAGATGGGCAGCTGCCATTTAAATTTTATAAGGAACAAGTGGTCATCAGTCACTGCATCTGGTTCCCG
>NZ_JBALOW010000032.1:10543-17997 GCF_036965085.1 Bacillus sp. JJ1532 | reverse complement strand
CACCCATACATTCATAAATAATCGCTTCATCCTGTAAAAATCCAGATTCACCTGCTGAAAAGGCAGCTTTTTCATAATAGCCAGTGATCACTTCCTTGCTTTTATTCAATACTTTATTTAGTTCTGCCTTCATTAGCAGATATTTATGTTGATAATTTACAGGGGCATTTTCCGCCCACTTTTTCATTTTTTGTATATTTCTTTTTATTGTTCGAATATAAATCTTTCTATCCAGCTTAGTAGCCTTTTCATATAAACGACATAACCATAATGTTTGATAAAAATAATATTCAGGTGTTATAACGAGAACATTTGTTTTTGTTATTAGTTTTGACAACATCTTAAGTAAGTTGCTTGCCTGCTCCTCTTCTTTTAATAAAAATGCCATTTGCAGTCTTAAAGTATAATGAATAATATCAGCAGACTGATCGCTATTTGTAATTGGCATATCAAAATTAGGGGTTACATCCCTATTCGATAGTACTTCAAGCCAATGCTTCATTTCATGAATAAAATCTACTGATATTCGATAGTTAATACTTTTTACGAATTCCAGCTGTTTTTGAACACCCATCGATACTTCCTTAAGGCTGTTACCTTGAATAAACATAGTTATAATGATAAAGGAACTTGATGCACCAGCTAAATGAATGTTACCTGATTCGACACTAAGCTGCTGTGCTTCATTTAAGTATGAAAGATTGTCGCGCAATGGATTTCTCCAATGATTAACAAATGTGCCGAAAACAAAATAAACTCTTGCTTTCAAATTAATCTTATTTCCTCGTTCTACATGCTGTAATGCAATGTTGCCGTATTCATAGCTATCAGAAAAATTATTAAAGCCAGCACTTTGAATAAGTGAATAATTATTAAATACTAAGCAAGTAAAATCCGTTTGACCATTTTTTAATGTAAAATGAAAAGCCTTTAGCATTAAATAAGTAGATAAATTCTGATTTACATGAAACGATGGGGCATTTAAATTAATTAATGTTTCAATAAAAAGTTTCTGTGATGGTTCTTTCATATGTGGCAAGTTGAGAAGTGTTGCTGGTTTTTTGTTAATAAGTGCAAATTGAATAAGAAGTAACTCTTTAGCTATGTCTGCTTTCCTTGGATTTGGTTTAATGTTCCAATTAAATAACTGCAGCCCTTTCAAACCCGCATCAACAGCTTCATTTACTCGATGTAAATGGGTAAATAACATAATCATATTATTGTAAAGTTTAATTTTCTCTTCTTTTGTCTTCGCTTTATCTATTACTTCTTTAAAGGTATTTTCAGCTAGCTTAAAATTACTATTTAGATAGGCTGATTCCCCTAATCCTTTCATTATTTCAAAAGTTAGGGAATAGTTGTCTTGCCATGAGTTCTCCTGTAAAAGCCCCTTTGCCTCATAATAGAAATTGTATGCAGCCTGAAACGCAGCCACTTTTATTGCTTCTCTCCCCGCCCGAGCATTTAAAGTTGCTAACTCCTTCCGCTCTTCCTCCGATAACAATTTAGTGCAAATATTCAAGTGTGACACAGCTTCAAATAAATCCTCATTATTTACATGGATAGGTTGATTTTCTTTTAAATATTTACCAATTTTTAAATGCAAATATTGTTTCTCATCTAATGAAAGAAGTGAATAAAGGGCTTGCTGCACACGGTCATGGATAAATAAAAATTTATTATTATCTTCTTCTGAATGATTATCAACTATAGGTACGACAAACCCTTTAGTAACAGCATCCTGAAGTAAATGATTGATGTTTTGACTATCGATTTTCAAAATTTCAGATATTAGTTCTCCATTCACTTTTCTGCCTAAACAAGAAGCTGCTTTCAGTAATTTTTGATCATGTTCGGGTAGCTTTTTTATCCTGCTAATAATGAAGCTAACAATATCCTCATTTATTGAGATCTCATTTAATAATGTAAGCTGAATATGTTCCATTGCTTCATCATCAGCTGATACTAACATTTCTTTCGTTAAGCTTCGAAAAATTTGCGTGATAAAAAAAGGATTTCCTGCTGTTATTTTGTAAATAATCGAAGAAATTTGTGTACTTATCCGGCTATCAATATCAAATTGAATAGAGATCCAGTGAGTGATTTGTGCTATTGACAATGGTTGGAGGGAAATAACAACTTTATCATTTAAATTCGTAAGAATACTTTCTTTTAAAGCTGTGTTTACTTGATTGTTTTCCTCCAAATCTATGCCATCTCTATAGGCAATAATCAAAAATAATCGATTTTCCCTCGTATTATTGATTAAGTAACAAATTAACTCTAATGATGCTGCATCAGACCATTGAAGGTCATCGATAAAAATGATAAGTGGACATTCAATTGAAATAAAATTAATCAATTTTTGAAACATCATTAAATAATGACTATGATTATCGTATGAAGACATCCTCTCAATTGCAGGCTGTTTTCCAATAATCCATTCAATTTCAGGAAGAAGAAAGGATAAAGCACTCACATATGGTCCAAGTTCATGAAGAATTTTTGATTTCCAGATCGTTACATTTTTTTCTCCCTTTGATAAAATAATTCGAACCCAAGTTTTAAATGCTTGGATAATAGGGGCGTACGGAATATTCCTAAGTAATTGGTCAAACTTTCCTTCTAAAAATAAAAAATTATTTTCCATGTTATTATTATGCAAATAATGAACTAAACCAGTTTTGCCGCTGCCAGATGGCCCTGATATAAGAGCAGTCTTTGAGGAACCACCAAAGACGCATGCTAATCCTTCATATAAACTTTCTAATTCCTTTTCCCTGCCAAACAGAACATTTTTCATTTGTTTAGTAGCTTTATTTTGATAATTTAAAGGAAACTTCTTTACCCAACCGGTTTTGACAAATTCATCATAGCAATATTCAAAGTCCTTCTTTACTGAATTTACAGACTGATAACGTTCATCAGGTGATTTTTCCAATAGCTTCAAGATAATATTTGAAAGGATTTCTGGGATGTCGGCATTAATTTCTGAAGGCGAAGTAGGAATTCGGGCTAAATGTGAATGTATAGTTTCTGAAAGCTCTGAGTCTTCAAAGGGAAGCTTTTTTGTCAGAAGCTCATAAAAAATAATCCCAAGAGTGTACAAATTGGCCCGATAATCTGCTTGGATATTAATTCTTCCCGTTAATTCTGGCGGAATATAGGCGATTTCCCATGAAGATAATAATTTATTTGTTTGATCCGTTATGATGCTTTTACCACGATAGAGCGAATTAAAAGTACCTAATAACGATAGTTGTCCTTTTTCAATATTGACGATGAAATTATATGGATTTAAATGAAGAAACATCAAATCTTGATCGTGAATATATTCAATGATTTCACAAAATTGAATGGCTATGGTAAAAAAATCTTTTAAAGTGTACTTTTGTGTGTATACAAATTTTTTATAAAGCTCCCCTTCGAACGGTTCATAAACGGGTAGGATTTCATTGTTTTTTTTCTCCAACCGTATTGGTACTACAATGCTTGGATGGTGTATGAAGGATAGTAAATCAAATTCTCTTTGAAAATATTCAAAATCATATTGCGTGTAAAAAGAAGGCTCCATGATCTTTTGTATGATGACATCATTTTCATTGAAAGAAGAATAACCTAAATAATATTTGGCAAATTCGTCTTTGTCTTTTTGCATTAATTTTTTATACCCAGAAACATTCAACATATTCCTCATCCTTTAAAAACTTTAATAAAACTTTAAGTAAATTTATACTGTACTTATAATATTTAATATATTCTAATTACTATATCAATTCTGTTAATGGAGGTTAATATGGAGCAATCTTTAAATAGTAGTACAATAGCTTCCGATAAAGCAATTCATGGAAAACTGGATAAAGAATGGCTATCCCTTATCATCAAAGCTAAATCAATGGGTGTTTCAATCACAGACATAAAAGAGTTTTTAAGAAATAATCCTTCAGCTATTCAAAGTCATCGTTAAATTTATACCCTATTCCTCTTACGGTTTGTACATATATGGGTTTTACTGGGTCAGGTTCAATTTTTTTTCTCAAGTTGCTAACGTGTACCATTACCGTACGATTGTCACCAAGACTGTCTTCACCCCATATTTGCTGAAAAAGTTGTTCCACACTATAAACTCTTCCAGCATTCTTAGCTAATAGGCATAATAATTGAAATTCTTTTGCTGGCAGTGAGATTTTTTCTCCACATTTTTGTACCACATGTCGATCTATATCTATTGTAAGGTCGGGAAATTGAAGAATATCGTTTTCCCGATTTTTCTTTTCGTTGCTGCTTTCGAAATCATTTTGTCTGATTCTTCTTAATTGCGCTTTAATTTTTGCAACTAATACTGCTGGGCTAAACGGTTTTGTTATATAATCATCCCCACCAATTCGTAAGCCTAGGATTTTATCAATATCGTCTTCTTTTGCACTTAAAAATATAATAGGCACATTTGATTTTTTCCGTAATGACTGGCATGTTTCAAATCCATCTACTACCGGCATCATTACATCCAATAAGATTAAGTCAAAATTATTACTCCCAAAAAGAAGCAGTGCTTTTTCCCCGTTATCTGCCAATGTAACATCATAGCCTTCATTATTTAAATAAAGATACAAGACCTCCCTAATATCACGATCATCATCTACAACTAAGATCTTTTCGGTCCGCATAAACATCCCTCCTTAATAGCGACCTTTTTCAATCCTTATTAGTTAAACGAGATTATTTCTATTAAAATCATTATAATTTTACTACAAAAATACTAAAAATTCCCTAAATTACCATTAAATATTGATCGCAATTCATTGTTTAGTAAAATTTGTAAGCATTCGTCGAACGGTGTCAGAATATTTGTAATGTTTATAGTTGATTATTAAACTATTAAATTGTTACCATTGTATTGTAGGTGTTCGCGAAAGAATTCTACTCAACATGGCATCATGAAATACATAAGACTACAATTCTAAGGAGGAGTTTTATGAGCCAATTAACAGTCAATTTATTAGAGAAGGTAGAAAAGTTCTTAAGCGGTAAAAAACATTTGTATATTAATGGAGAATTTGTAGAAAGCAAGTCTCAGAAAACATTTGAAACATATAATCCTGCCACTGGGGAGGTTCTTGCAAACGTATTCGAAGCTGGTCCAGAAGATATCGACCTTGCTGTGAAAGCTGCTAGAAAGGCTTTTGATGAAGGTCCATGGTCTAAGATGGGAACTGCAAAAAGAAGCAGACTCATGTATAAGCTAGCAGATTTAATGGAGGAAAATGCTGCTGAATTAGCACAATTAGAAACATTAGATAACGGAAAACCAATTCGTGAAACAACTAATGCTGATATTCCGCTAGCTGTTGAGCATATGCGTTACTATGCGGGCTGGTCTACGAAAATCGTTGGTCAAACCATTCCAGTAAATGGTCCATTCTTCAACTATACTCGTCATGAGGCTGTGGGAGTTGTCGGACAAATTATTCCATGGAACTTCCCTCTTCTAATGGCAATGTGGAAGATGGGAGCGGCACTTGCTACAGGCTGTACAATCGTACTTAAGCCAGCCGAACAAACGCCTCTTTCAGCATTATATTTAGCAGAATTAATTCAAGAAGCGGGCTTCCCTCCTGGTGTCGTCAATATTGTTGCAGGTTTTGGTGAAACAGCAGGCCAGCCGCTTGTTGATCATCCGCTAGTTGACAAAATTGCATTCACCGGCTCCACAGAAGTTGGAAAAATGATTATGGAAAGAGCTTCAAAAACGTTAAAAAGAGTCACTCTTGAACTAGGCGGAAAATCGCCTAACATCATTCTTCCAGATGCGGACTTATCAAAAGCCATCCCTGGTGCTTTAAATGGGGTTATGTTTAACCAAGGTCAAGTTTGCTGCGCTGGTTCTCGCGTATTTATACAGAAGAAGCATTTTGACAATGTTGTGGCAGATATGGCAAGCCATGCCAAAAATATTAAACAAGGTGCAGGTATTCATGCTGATACAGAGATTGGTCCGCTTGTCTCGATCGAACAGCAAAATCGTGTACTAGGTTATATCGAAAAGGGCATAAATGAAGGTGCCCAGCTTGTTGTTGGCGGTGAAAAGCCACAAGAACAAGGTTACTTTGTCTCCCCTACCATTTTCGCTGATGTTAGTGATGAGATGACAATTGCGAAGGAAGAGATTTTCGGACCTGTTATTTCTGCCCTTCCATATGATGATCTCGATGAATTAATTAATCGCGCGAATAGCAGTGAATACGGACTGGCAGCAGGTGTTTGGACTCGTGATGTCGCGAATGCACATTATATTGCCAATAAACTGCGTGCAGGTACAGTTTGGGTAAACTGCTACAATGCCTTTGATGCAGCTTCTCCGTTTGGCGGATACAAGCAATCCGGAATCGGCCGTGAAATGGGATCCTATGCATTAAATAACTACACTGAAGTGAAGAGTGTTTGGATTTCAATGAAATAATTAACTCGCTTAAAAAGCCAAAGGAATCGATTTCCTTTGGCTTTTCCAATTTTTAAAAATAAAACCTCCCACTCTATATCTATGTTCACATATTATCCATAGGATTTTTCTCACATTTTCATTATTCTTATTAAGGGAGGGGAAATAATGAAAAAACTATATATTATTTGTGGAATTATTGTTATTTTAGGAATCTCGGCTGGAATTTCCTTTTTTATTATTCGAGATGTGACATCTAAGATTCCAGATGACATTACGCTTGTAACGATGCACGAAGAAAAATATGCGTTCTCGGAATCAAATAAAAAGCTGAAGCTGGTCGAATTTATGTATACCCACTGCCCTGATATTTGTCCAACGACTACGCAAAAAATGAAATTTTTGAAAAAGGATTTAGAAAAGGCTGGGGTTTTTGGCAAAAATGTCGAATTTTTGACGATTTCAATTGACCCTTATCGGGACACGCCAGAAAAAATGAAGAATTATATGAAAACCTTTGAGATTGAAGATGACGGAAATTGGATTCTCCTTACAGGGGACCAGAATAATATGAAAGCGGATCAAGAGGAAATTAGAGAATTAGCCGGCACTTTTCAATTCCAGTACAGAGATCCTGGGGATGGATTCTATGTTCATAGCACCTTTGTCTATTTAATTGATGAAAACAATAAATTTATTAAGAGATTTCCAATGGGTGAAGAGTTTAACGAAAAGGAAATTTACAAAAAAATTATGAAAGAAATTTAAAAAAAAGGAAAAAACGTTAAACGTCTTCTTGTTTAACGTTTTTTCCTTTATTTCGAATATGTTTAATGGTTAGTTCGGACTTGATGATAGTCTTTTGTTTTGTGGAAAAGCAATGATCATTTTTGATCTTGGTTTTGTAAAGCTTACATTAATCCCTGCTTTTTTTAGACGATTTACTAAATCAACAAGTTGTTTTTTGGCCACAATAAAAACTCCTTTATCCTGCCTATATAGGTTCATTGTACAT
>NZ_JBALOW010000032.1:0-10474 GCF_036965085.1 Bacillus sp. JJ1532 | reverse complement strand
ATGAAAAGTCTAAAATTTTTTTCATAGAATTTAGCTGAAATGATCTACTTTATGTATTCTATATTTTATGCTCATTTCCTGTATTTTTTCGTAAAATTTAATTTATTTTTTTCTTGTCAAAACTGCCCTGTTTATTAAAGAAATTAGCGATTGTTCAAAAAAAGTGGTATAATTTTATAGATTATGTTTTCTGGAGGAATTTAAATAAATGATAACAGTTAGTAATGTAAGTCTTCGTTACGGAGATCGTAAACTATTTGAAGACGTTAATATTAAATTTACACCTGGAAATTGCTACGGATTAATCGGTGCGAACGGCGCGGGTAAGTCAACTTTTTTAAAGATTTTATCTGGGGAAATTGAATCACAAACAGGAACTGTCCATTTAGGTCCTGGTGAGCGTTTAGCCGTATTAAAGCAAAACCACTTTGAATATGAAGAGTTTGAAGCTTTAAAGGTAGTCATCATGGGACATGCAAGACTATACGAGGTCATGCAGGAAAAAGATGCCATCTATATGAAGGCTGACTTTACTGACGAAGATGGTATGAAGGCTGCAGAGCTTGAAGGAGAATTTGCTGAGCTTAATGGCTGGGAGGCAGAGTCTGAGGCAGCGATTCTTTTAAAAGGATTAGGCATTGGTGAAGACCTGCACACGAAAAAAATGGCTGACCTTTCTGGTGGAGAAAAAGTAAAGGTATTGCTTGCACAAGCTTTATTTGGCAAACCAGATGTTCTCCTTTTGGATGAGCCAACAAACCACTTGGACATTAAGGCGATTCAGTGGTTGGAAGAATTCTTAATTAACTTTGAAAATACAGTCATTGTCGTATCCCATGACCGTCACTTCCTAAATAAAGTGTGTACACATATTGCTGACCTTGATTTCAGTAAAATTCAAATTTATGTCGGGAACTATGATTTCTGGTATGAATCAAGCCAGCTTGCACTTCGCATGGCTTCGGATCAAAACAAAAAGAAAGAAGAAAAAATTAAAGAGCTGCAAGCATTTATTGCCCGTTTTAGTGCAAACGCATCTAAATCAAAGCAGGCTACTTCCCGTAAGAAGCTGCTTGATAAGATTTCCTTAGACGATATTAAGCCATCTTCAAGACGTTACCCTTATGTTGGGTTTACTCCGGAGAGAGAAATTGGAAATGATTTGCTTCGTGTTGAAGGAATTAGTAAGACAATTGATGGTGTTAAGGTGCTTGATAATGTAAGCTTTATTATGAATAAAGATGATAAGATTGCATTTGTTGGAACGAATGAACTTGCGAAGACAACTCTTTTCAAGATTTTAATGGGTGAACTTGAAGCTGATAGTGGTTCTTATAAATGGGGAGTTACAACTTCACAGGCTTATTTTCCAAAGGACAACTCTGACTACTTTGAAAATAGTGAATTAAATCTTGTTGACTGGCTTCGTCAATTCTCCCCTAACGATCAAAGTGAAAGCTTCTTAAGAGGATTTCTCGGCAGAATGCTATTCTCAGGCGAAGAAGTGTTAAAGAAAGCAAGTGTCCTATCTGGAGGAGAAAAAGTTCGTTGCATGCTGTCAAAAATGATGTTAAGCGGCGCGAACGTACTATTGCTTGATGAACCAACAAACCATTTGGATTTAGAATCAATTACAGCTTTAAATAATGGGTTAATCAATTATAAGGGCTCACTCATTTTCTCATCTCATGACCATCAATTTATTCAAACGATTGCAAACAGAATTATTGAATTGACACCAAATGGCTATGTTGATAAGCAAATGACGTATGATGAGTATTTAGAGAACACTGAATTACAGAAACAAGTTGCTGAAATGTACAAATAATATTATGGACAGGATGGAACCTTAATGGCACCATCCTGTTTTTTACTATGTACCTTTTAATAATCCTGTTTTTTCTTTTTGTGAATTGTAGAATCAGATGTTCTTTCACCTGTTTCTATATTGGTTGTTCCCTGCCCTTTTACTTCCGGGGAGCTTAATCCAGCTTTAGATGGATCCTTTTTTCTTTTCGACATGATGGTCTCACCTCCCTTCTTACTGTTTCTTCTCTCCTGCATAATTATTCCCAAAAACGACAGAATAAAAATTAGGTAAAAAAGCCAATCTATCAACGGAGGAGGTGTAATAAATAATGAAAAAAATTGCGGTAGAACAATCGTTAACGAATGTTTCTGATGCACTTCGTGAAAAGGGATATGATGTAGTGGACTTAAAGTCTGCTGCTGATGCAGAAAATTGTTCCGCCTGTGTAGTAACAGGAATGGACAATAACTTTATGGGCATGCATGACATAGTAACAAAAGCCCCTGTTATTGAGGCAAGCGGACTGTCAGCTGATGAGGTTTGCCAGCAGGTTGAGCAAAGATTACAATAATTATTTCAGTTAATACAAAAGAGGCTGTTCTTTTAGGTGATTGTTGTTGCCTTTGCTTAAGACCAGCCTCTTTCTTTCATTTAAAAGGTTTCAAAAATAACCTTTCCCGTTTCACTTAAATCATAATCTCCCATCATTCCTAGCTCCTTTTTAATTTCATTGGATGAAAGAATTTCTTTGATTTTTTGAATAACCTCTCTATTTACATCCGTTTTTAAGAGGACTAAATCGTATCTCTCTTTTATTAAGGGGATGAAATCTACACCAACTATTTTTGCTGCTTTTTCAATTCCTATTCCAATATCAGCCTTTTCTCCCCCAATAGCACCAGCAACAGTTAAGTGGCTTGTTTCCTCAAGATGATAGCCATTTACCTCTTTCGATCGAATACCATGGATTCGCAGCTGTTCATCCAATAGAACCCGTGCTCCCGATCCCTTTTCACGATTAATGATAGAGATATCCTCCCTATTTAAATCAGTCCAGCCAGTAATATTTTTAGGGTTTCCTTTTTGAACATAAAGACCTGCCCATCTTGAAAGGAAATTAATAACTATAAACGGAAACCCTGTTAATATTTTTTTTACGTAAGGAATATTGTAAGTCCCAGTATCTCCATCAAATAGGTGGAGACTCACTAAATCACATTGGTTATTATACATAGAAATGAGGCTATTTAGGCTGCCTGTATACAAACGAAGCGGTCTAATATCCTGCATTTCTTTTTCCAGCTGCTTGGCAAACAGATCCAAGGCCATATCTTGTCCGCTAATAACAAAAGTGCGAGGATTGACAATTTCTTGATTTTCTTTAGACGAATCAATAATTGGCTGATTCCCCTTATTCTTATTTCTTTCTTTATAGCTTTCAAGATCACTTGAATCCACTCTCATTTGTCTCCCGACACGAAAAGACGTTAATTCATTCTTTTTAATTAAATCATATACAGTTAATTTGGAGACCTTTAACAAAGAAGCTACTTCTTCTATCGTATAGGAAATATCGTGAATAGACATTTGATCAACCCTATCTTTTTTGAATTTTGGAAAATTTTACTGTTATAACTAATTATAATTAGTTATAATTAGTTATAACTAATTTGGTATAAACAAATTTAAGGGAGAGAAAAGTTATGAAAATAAAATTTACCTACGTAATAATGCTCTTATTATTACTAATGGCAGCTGGTTGTACAGCAGACAAGCCTACTGAACAATCTAATGAAAATAAAGTTAAACAAACTGAAAAAGAAGAAGAAAATATTGAGCTTACTATTTCAGCGGCTGCAAGTCTAGAAGATGCCCTTAATGAAATAAAGCCTCTTTTTGAAGAAAAAAATAAAAATATTAAGCTATTTTTTAACTTTGGTGGCTCTGGGGCTTTGCAAAAGCAAATCATCCAAGGCGCACCTGTAGACCTATTCTTTTCAGCAGCTGAGGATAAATATGATGAACTAGTTTCAAAAGGGATCATTGATGAAAACCAAGGTGTTGATAGGCTAGAAAACAAACTTGTCTTAATCATACCAAAAGAATCAAAAAATTCGATAGAAGGATTTAATGATCTTGCTAATCTTGGAAATGGAAAAGTAGCTTTAGGGACACCTGAGGCAGTACCAGCTGGAAATTATGGAAAACAAACACTTGAACATTTAGGTCTATGGGATCAAGTTCAGAGTAATATTGTATTTGCTAAAGATGTAAGACAAGTATTAACATATGTAGAAACGGGGAATGTCGAAGCGGGTCTTGTTTATAAGACAGATGCGTTAACATCTGATAAAGTGAAAGTAGTTGCGGAGGCAGATTCAGACAGCCATGACCCAATCGTTTACCCTGTTGGCATAATTAAAAATACAAAATATATGAAGGAAACAGAGCTTTTTTATCAATTTATTCAAGGAAAGGAATCTGAAGAGGTATTTGTTAAATATGGATTTAACTTTATTCAGTAAAAGTCTTCCACTTCTATAAGTGGGAAATGAATGCAAAAAAGGTATCTAATTCAGTGGAGGTTTAAATCCCAGCTGAATTAAGTTAAGCCTCCGGCGGATGCCTCAGATTTTTTAGAGGAAATTATCGAGCTTGCTCGATAAAAATCTGGGCTCAATTTCGCCAAGGCGAAATTGATTGTATTGGATTGATTATTATGGATGAATTATTTCTATCACCTGTTCAACTTTCTATTAAAGTATCATTAATTTCTTTACTTTTTGTTTTTGTTACGGGTACATTGCTAGCAAAATTTATGTTAGAAAAAAACTTTAAGGGCAAAGTGATAGTGGAAACAATTTTTATGCTTCCACTTGTCCTCCCTCCAACCGTAATTGGGTTTTTATTAATTATTATTTTCGGAAATTCAAGTCCTGTTGGCAGATGGATTCAATCTATCTTCAATCATCCAATGATGTTTACATGGTGGGCTGCCGTCATTGCATCATCCATTGTCGCCCTGCCGCTGATGTATCAATCTGCGAAAACAGGATTTTCTGAAGTGGACCGAGGAATTAAAGAGGCTGCTAGAGTGGATGGAGCTGGAGAATGGACAATTTTTTTCTTAATTACGATGCCCCTTGCCTATAAATCATTAATAACTGGAGCTATATTAAGCTTCGCGAGGGCACTTGGGGAATTTGGCGCCACGTTAATGTTTGCCGGAAATATTCCTGGGAAGACACAAACGATGTCAACTGCTATTTATATGTCTATCGAATCAGGAAATATGAATCTTGCATGGGCTCTTGTAGGGACAATGATTGTCATTTCCTTCATCATGCTATTGCTTGTTTCGATTTTCAAATAAGAAAGCGATAAACGAATTTTATCCGTTTATCGCTTTTCTTATTTTTCGTACTCCTATAATTAGGACTCCGATTATTAAAAGTACCATTGCAAATTTCCCATAGTATCCCATCGTTATATGATCAGTTTGATCCATAATATATGGAGGAGTATCAGTTTTTTCTTCCTTTTTTTCAACAAGAGCAATTGATTGAATGACATCTCCCTTATTATTTGTTAATTGTAACTGACCATTTGAAGTTACATTTTTTTGATAGAAAGCAGATGGGATTGTAATTAAAACATCGTTATTATCAGTTGTAAAAGTTTTTCCCGCTGTCTGAAAAACAGCAGATTTACTTATATAAGAATGTTTAAACTGTTCAAATCCATAATCAAACAACGCCTCTGTATCTTCATATACCAAGTTATCATTCATCCCTTTCAAAACTATGGCCGTCAGCTCCATCTTGTTCTGAAGAGCTGTTGATGCAAGTGTGAATTTAGACTCAGGTACATACCCAGTCTTTCCTCCGTTTACTGCTTCATAGGGGATTTCTCCCTTAAGCATCAAATGATGGGTTAAGATTGTAGTGTCCCATGACTTCCCCTTCCATGCCAGTTCCTTCGTTCCGTAAATTTCTCTAAAGGTATTATTTTGAAGTGCATAATTCGTTATTTTAGCTAAATCCTTTGCCGTTGTATAATGATTTTCATTGAAAAGACCGTGTGGATTTGTGAAGTGTGTATTCTTTACCTTTACTTTTGAAGATAGATATTGGTTTATTCTATCTTCATATCGGTCTCCATCAAGATGCTCAGCGATGGCAGCAGCTGCATCATTTCCTGAGTTGATTAACATGCCCTGGATTAGCTTTTTTAATGGAACTTGCTCCCCTTCCTCTAAAAATACACTTGTCCCATCCGTATTAGCCGCACCTTTACTTACAGTAACTAGGTCCTCAAGATTCCCATTTTCTATAGCGTAAATGGCTGTGGCAATTTTAGTTAAGCTGGCTGGAAACATTTTATTGTCAGCATTTTTTTGAAATAACACCGCCCCTGTCTCAGAATCTACAAGTATCGCTGACTCACTTTTGATCTCGGGGCTAGAAACCGAGGCTGCTTTCACTACATGAGCAGCTTGTATACATAAATATAAAATTATCAGTGTTGAAAGAAAAGTTTTATTCATAATATTCCCATCCATATGATCTTATTCTTGTCCATTTTTGATTGTATCAAAACTTATTATTAATAGGAGAAAAATCATGAAAATGTTACATAACTGTTAATTTCAACATAATTATTGAAAAAAAATCGAAAAAAAATAAGCAATCCATCAGGATTACTTATCCGTTAACTGCAGCCTCCTCCACAGCTTGAACAGCTTGAATTTCCTCCGGAATCGCCGCTGGAATTACTGCCTGAATCTTTTGATGAGCAGCTGCTGCAGCCATATCCATAACAAGATGATCCTCCTCCGCTCGCCTTTGCCTGCTTTATTGGAATTAGCGGATTCATATCATGTGGGAATACTTCTGGTGAATACATGGAGAAAAATACAGCAGCAGGAAGAAGTTTATAATATTCTTTGTCTGCATTTATACGTGAATAGGAGCATTCATTTTCGTTATTCTTCATTATTTCTGCTTGAGATATTTCCTGTTTCATTTTACTGATTAAGTATTTTTTAATTTCTATCCAATCTTCTGTTGCTCTGAAATATCTATCTAAAAGTTCATCTTCTGGAAGATTTTTAAAATCTTGAAGAATTTCTGGCTTTATCGGATGCCTTAAAAATCCGCCCCAAAGCAAACGGCTATTTGTAGAGGACTGAAATACACTTAAATAAACCCAATCAAAAAAAGCTCTTTCTCCGGGATCGGTTTTGAATCGATATTTGGTGTATGGTGTAAAAAACCTTTGTAAAACTTATGCGAAAACTTTTCATAATCCTTTGTAAACATAAGCATTTCATGCCAAATTTCGTCCACTCTCTCGCTAAACATCGGAACTGTTTTTAATAAACTGTTTAAAATAAAATATCTTTTCAACTCAAAATATGCCCATTCAAAATCGTGATCTGTCCAATTTGCGTTGTTTTGCAAAACACGAAGCTTTAATTGATTAACATTGGAGGAGGCTAAGGATGAGTGAAGGAGCTTTACGATATCCTTATCCCTAGGCTTTAAGATTCCTAGGTTTGCAGGAATCGGCTCATACTTTAGTTTAAATCTCCTTCTCTTTTTCCTGAGTTTTAAAAAGAAAAAAACAATCAGAACCCCAACCGCTAATAAGATAATGCCTTCCATATTCCATCCCCTTTCCGACATATGTATTAATTATATCTATATTATGTATAATTTTTACAGGTATTTCGGCTAAATCAGGAAGAATGTACTAGTCATTCCAAGTCTAATGAGGAATTATGAAGAAAAATAAATAATTTAGACAAGTTCTTCCCCCCTATCAGCATATCTATAATAATGGACAAACATTTAATGGGGGGAGAAAGCAAATGCCATTTTTGATTTTGAAAAAAAGAGCCATCATCATGTTTTTAGTTATCTTTGTAGCAGTAGCCTCTGCATCAATTTGGTTAATTGTTAACAAAGGTGCGATATCTGTATTTAACCAAGAGGCAAATGAGGAAGTTCGAGAAATTCATATGGTGACAGGAGAATTTAAAGCTAAGCTTCCAAATGGGAAAGAGATTGAGTCATACCGTTGGGACCCGGGAACGATTTTTGTGAAAGAAGGAGAAAAAGTAAATCTTATTATTTCAGGCGTGAATGGGGCTGAGCATCCATTTTCTATTGAAGGAACCGATATTAAAGGAATTGTGAAAAAAGGTGAGGATACGGTTGTCCCTCTCCATTTCAAAAAAGAAGGGATATATAGATTAATTTGTCATACCCATCATGGAAAAGAACAAAATGGACCGATGATCGCGTATATTGTGGTGGATTAAAAAAACAGCGTTAGGAATTTTCCTAACGCTGTTTATCCTTTATTTCCACCAATTGTCATGCATGCTTGCTGGCATTCTTCTTTTATGCTCAGACAAGAGATAGCGTCTCTCAATTTTATCAACTGCATCTTGGCTTACTTGTTTACCCTCGAGATAATCATCGAGTTCATCGTATGAGATCCCAAGTTCTGTTTCATCTGCCTGTCCCGGTTTTAGATCAAGAAGGTCTGCTGTTGGCACTTTTAAATAAAGCCTTTCATCGGCACCTAATTCCTTTAGAAGTGCTTTTCCTTGCCGTTTTGTTAGCCCGGTCAGCGGAGTGACATCTGCACCCCCATCGCCAAATTTCGTATAAAAGCCTGTGATGGCCTCTGCAGCATGGTCAGTGCCAATGACTAGCAACCCGCTCTCTCCGCCAAATGCATATTGGGCAATCATTCTCATTCTTGCCTTTACATTACCCTTCTGATAATCACTTAATGAGTTATTTATTACAATTGAGTTATATTCATGAAGAATGTCATCTACGGCTGATTTAATGTTAAATACATATTCCCGATCAGCTTTAATAAATGAAAGTGCCAGCTTTGCATCTTCTTCATCTCCTTGAACGCCATAAGGAAGGCGAACGGCGATAAACATGGCTTCATGGTCCTCTTTCCGTAACTCTTCTACTGCCAGCTG
The DNA here is from genome assembly GCF_036965085.1 of Bacillus sp. JJ1532. Classification (NCBI taxonomy): domain Bacteria; kingdom Bacillati; phylum Bacillota; class Bacilli; order Caryophanales; family Bacillaceae; genus Bacillus; species Bacillus sp. JJ1532. Next base: position 1,655 of record NZ_JBALOW010000032.1, on the reverse strand, counting down.
CGCCAGTTTCCCTGCAAGTGTTGAATCCTGCCCGCCGCTAATGCCAAGAACATAACCCTTCGCTCTTGTTTTTATTAAATATTCTTTTAAAAAAGTAATTCGATTTCTGACTTCTTCCTTTGGATCTATATGTGGATTGACATGCAATTTCTCCATTATTTCCTTTTGAATTGTCATTTTTCTTCCTCCCGCTTAACGATGCTGTCCCATTCCCCTGATCTTATTTAAAGCTTGTTCACTTTATCTTTTACTCTTCTAATATGCTCCATTTTATTATCCCAGCATTTCTGACTTAAGTCGACCGGATATTCTGCTGGATTTAATGAACGCCTGTTTTCCTCCCAAAGTAAAGATAGATTTTCTTTAACAAATTGTTGAATATCTGTCAGTTTAGGTATTGTGTACACTAGCTTACCGTTTACAAATATATCCTTATGCAGCTCTTTTGCTTCAAAATTAGAAATATACTTCTTTATATACGTGTGAACAGGATGGAACATTTTCAACCGTTTTTCTTCCTGTGGATTTTCGTCCTCTAAAGTAATATAGTCCCCTTCGGACTTTTGGTTCTCTTTATTAATAATCCGATATACCCTTTTCATTCCCGGTGTTGTCACCTTTTCTGGGTTTCCGCTGATCTTGATCGTATCGACCATTTGACCTGATTCGTTTTCAATAGAGACGAGCTTATAGACAGCACCTAAAGCAGCTTGGTCATAGGCGGTAATTAATTTAGTACCAATACCCCATGAATCTATTTTTGCCCCCTGCCCCTTTAAGTTTAAGATCGTATATTCATCCAGATCATTTGAGGCAACTATTTTGGCATTTGGAAAACCAGCTTCATCAAGCATTTTTCTCGCTTCCTTAGATAAATAGGCCAAGTCTCCACTATCTAGCCTAATACCTATAAAGTTTATTTGATCTCCGAGCTCCTTTGCGACTTTTATGGCATTTGGCACACCCGATTTCAATGTATCATACGTATCAACTAGAAAAACGCAATTTTTATGTCTTCTTGCATATTTATGGAAGGCAGTATATTCATCCTGGTAGGCTTGAACAAGTGCATGGGCATGTGTACCTGAAACAGGAATATTAAATTTCTTACCTGCTCTTACGTTAGATGTTGACTGAAATCCTCCTATGAAAGCAGCTCTTGCTCCCCAGATGGCTGCGTCCATTTCATGTGCTCTTCTAGATCCAAACTCCATCGCCGTTTCTTCGCCTAGTACTTCCTTAATCCGAGCAGCCTTTGTCGCAATTAACGTTTGATAATTAATGATGTTCAGAAGAGCCGTTTCGATTAATTGTGCCTGTGCAAGCGGTGCCTCGATTCTCATAAGCGGCTCATTTCCAAATACAAGTTCTCCTTCTGACATTGAACGAATGGAGCCTGTAAATGTAAGTGTTTTTAAATATTCAAGGAAATCCTCCCGATAACCTAATACGTCTCTTAAATATGTTATATCACTTTCAGAAAAATGGAATTGATTAATATATTCTATTACTCTTTCCAGTCCAGCAAAGACTCCATATCCATTATTAAAAGGAAGTTTACGGAAATATAAATCAAACACAGCCTTTTTATTATGAATTCCGTCTTCCCAATAGGTTTCTGCCATATTTATTTGGTATAAGTCAGTATGCAGAGT